>NZ_JBHLXE010000052.1:0-66962 GCF_042432445.1 Thorsellia kenyensis
CTTATTAAAAATAAACAAAGGAATGACAATAAAGAAAAAACCAAAAAGTATATTAATTTTTGTTGTACCACGTTTTATAAATTCAACTCTGTTTTCATTAAATTCGGTTTCCTCTCTGGTAACTAAGGAATTTGTCTTGGAGGTGGAATTTTTTAAATTTTCATTTAGGGAAAACATAGATGCATATATTAAAAAGACACTCATTATAAAATAATAGCTAATGAAAAAATAATGACCCATGAGCCAGAGCCAATCCTCGACTTCAATTAATTCATTTTGTTTAACCTGGCTATACGTAAAAATGCCCATAGACAAAAGTAGGATATTTGATAAAACTAAAAATATTAGAATTGCTTTGTTTAGCATAATCTTTTTAAAAAATAAAAATCGATCAGACAGAAAAAAGCTTTGCATTAATATCGAAGTAAATACCACCATAATTACATAGCAAGCATTTATCAATCCCCCAAAAAGACCTGTATTTTCACTTGGCGGATTAATAAATCTAAGTAACGAAAAAGTTAAAATTAGCGCGAAAGGAAAAATAATTTGGTAAAGAGCAAGATTGATTCGCACAAGTTTAACTCTCAACCATGGACAAATCTCAAGAAAAGCATGGATGAAAACAAATAATGTAATTAAAAGATTAGCGGCTCCCCGGAATTTAACAAAATTTTTTAATAATACATAGTAAATTAAAAGAAATATTGATAAAACGAGAAGGTTTTGACTTACTTTTAATTTTAATTTTTCAGTATTGAGAAAAGGATTATCGCCTGCTGCCCAAACCTGAGCAAGTGGCAGGAGAACCATTAGAATCAACAGGTTATAAATAATAAGAAGTTCCTTAAAACCCTCATGTAGGAACCAATCATTTTTATAATTGAACCCGCCGCCTAAAACAAAATAATCAATTAAAAATAAAAATGCTGGAAGCAATAAAGTTTTAAGTAATATAAAGCGGTTTTTATTTGAACTTTTTGATGGTAACTGTAGGAGGATAAGCCCAAGTATAGGGAAACCCAAATATAGCGCATTAAGTATTTGATAATTCAGTTTCTCAGAATTTATGAAATCTGTTACATATGTGTCTATGCTATAAATGTCATCTAGCCACAAAAATAGAAAAAAACGAATTTCACTCAAAGAGTAGATCACAAAACTGAAAAAGGTGATAAAAAAAATAACAAATAGCTTCATAAATTTCCTAGCAAGTATATTTAAAAGAACACTTTCGCATAATATAGCAGCGCATTGAGGTTCTGATAGCTTTTTTTTATATATGTGGGCAATCACATGTTATTATCAGGGGTGAATTAAACTTTTGTAAGCAAAATATCCATGTAAAATTATTCTCGAGCTAAATTAAATATGACCGATTCTCTAAAATTAATATCAAATACAGCTTTCATCATTTTTGCTGTCATCGGTGCTTCTTTTTTCTTTTCAAGAAGAGGGGTTACTTGTAATAAATAGAGTGTCACTCTTCTCAGAAAAGCTAATTTTTTTGCTGCAATGCTATCTTGAACAGCGCTCTGATATTCTTTAAATGTTACGTCTAATATCCAGTATAACTAATTTTCTATCCCCCAGTGCATACGAAGTATTTTAATTGCTTCTTCTGCTGTTATTACATTTGTGTTATTACATTTGTGCAAACATAATAAGATGTTGAATAAATTCCTGTTTTACATTTTACTTGTCGTTCTCTGACGATTGCAATCGCTATTTTAAGATGAGGCCATTTTTTCAATGATTTGTCACTTAACTTAATTGATAAAACGTATGCATCACGTTGTTCGTTTCTCCCATGTGCTGTACTTTCTTCTTTTGTCGCGCCTTGCTTTGGTTCGGATAGTGACCAAAGTTCTTGAAATTGTGCATCAATAGATTCATGCAATTTACCTTGATTTGCTTTAATCTGAATCAGTGCTGTTGCTTTTTGCTTGGCTATGGTATTAATTGTTTCACTTTGGCAGTGTAATGCTTCTAAAGTAATCACACATTCTCTTAAATTCAATGTGTTTAAAACATTCCTAACCATCTCATTTTTTTGACCTTTTCCAAGGCCCATTTCGGTACTCATTGTAACATCAAGGCCAATATATTGTACTGACACAAAGTTAAGAACTTCGCCACTGTGAGCTTGTAAAGCTCTTACATCTTTACCGTCAATAGCAATAATATTTTTTAAATTAACGAACGTATTTTTTGAAGAGCTACTATCTTTATTATCAGTTGATTGTTGTTGTTCTTCTGGCGCGTCAGATTGATAGCTTTTGGCCCAGTTAACTAATAATTCAATCAATGATTCAGGCTTTATCAATCTGATTATTATAGCAATATTTTGCCGATTAGGTATTCAATTTGCATAAGGAAAAAATTTTCTAAGCCAGGCTATATTTGCATCACCGAAACGCGCTATCGAGTACCAATTATTATAGCCACATATAAAAGAGGCAATGACTAAAAAAGCGATTTCTGCGACAGGGTATTTTTTATTAATGATCGAACTTGTTTCTTCAATATTGTCAAAAAGATTTGTAATTTCTATGGGTTCTCTTAAGTAAAATTATCTACTCTTTAAATCTGGAAAATGTCTAAGTGTCAAGAAGTATTATTTTACTGTTAGAGCATTCTGTTAAAGTCCTCACTAGTGCAGTTTCTTATTGTCACTAAATACGATTTAATAACGCAAGTTTACTTAACTTAAAAGGGCTAACTTATGACTCAAAATACATACTCTTTAAAAGAAAAAGATCGTGCCTATGTTTTTGACAAATATTTTAGAATAGAAATCACTCAAGTCACAGCTGTTAAGCAACTGTGAGTAAGTTACAGGCATCTTAAAAGACTTTTCATCAAATATAAAGAAAATGCATCGGTGGTATTGTATCGCAAAGTCGTGGCAAACCTTCTACTAGACAAGCTACTGCTGATACTGAAGCCAAGATTGTTGAGCGCATCAAGTTACAATACTCAGAGTTTGAACCGACATTGGCGAATGAATATTTAACTGAAAAAGATGGGTTACACTCAGCCGTGAAACAATCAGACAGATAATGATCCGCACTAACATCTGGAAAGCTAAACCAAAAAAAGACGAAACGAGTTCATTTGACTAGAACACCTAGGCCTGCTCGTGGTGAATTCGTTCAAATAGATGGTTCCCCTCATGATTGGTTTGAAAGCAGGGCTGATCCATGCGCTATGTGAGATTTTTTTCATTTATAAGATTATGTGTTTTTAATTATGAGGGTGTTTAGTAAAGTAGATTTTTAATGATACGAGATCGGAATAATAAGTTATCCATATTAAAAAAATGCTTAAAATAAGCCCTTAACTCAATGGCTATCTTGAGTGTTATAGAAAAATCTCTTCAAAAAGCCCTGTGCATCAACTAAACAATGATGCATAAGGCTTTACTTTTGAGTCAATATTCAGATTGTATTTTAAAATTTCACTTAATTTTTAAACTCATTGAAATACTGATTATTCGGCTTTCATAACTTCATCAACTGCAACACGGACCTGTGGTACTGTTAAACCTATTATGATCTGCAAATTTTGACCCGCCCTAACAACATTAACAGCACCATGCGCTTGAAAATATTCGTTACTTTCAACAACGGATAAGTCTTTGACTTTTACTCTCAATCTAGTAGCGCAATTTGTTAACAGTTCAATATTTTGTTTACCACCTAAACCCGCAAGATACGCTCTAGCTTGCGACTCGTACTCATTGGTTTGTTTAGTCTTAATAGCATGATTATTACCCTTAGCATCTGGATTTTTAGCTTCCTCATACTCTTTTTTAGTATAAAGTTTAGCCTGGGTTTCACCTCTACCTGGAGTCAATATATTAAATTTGGTAATTAATGTTTTAAAGACTAAATAATATATTAACGTGAAAGAGAGACCTACTCCGATTTGGATTAGATAAGTTCCATAGTGGTTAGGGCCTAAAGGCAGCCAATTCTGGAATATAAAATCGATTAGCCCTGTTTGGAAATTACCAGATACACCCAGTGAAAACGCAACAGTAGCCATAGTTGCAGATAAAAGTGCATGAATTAGAAATAGATAAGGGGCAATAAACAAGAATGTAAATTCTATAGGCTCAGTAATACCTGTTAGAATAGCCGTTAGGGTAGCACCTATAAGTAATCCAGCAACCATTTTTTTGTTTTCTGGTTTTGATGTTTTGTATAAAGCAAAGGCTATACCCGTAGTCCCAAACACTTTGCCCATACCTGTTAGCATTAAACCACCTTGTGGGAATTGTTCACTTAACAGTGTTGGATTTGCAGCAAAGTTTTGAATATTTTGAATCCAAAATGCAACGGTACCACCATCGACAGCAACAGGACCAAAGAAAACTGGACCGTAGATAAAATGATGTAAGCCTGTTGGGATTAATATACGCTCAAGGAAAGTAAATACCCAAACGCCCACAACCCCTGAACCGACTAAGAAATTTTGTAAATTACCAATACCTTGTTGTATTGTTGGCCAGGTTAAAGTGGCTATAATGCCCAATAACACAACAATTGGGAAAAGTACGATAACAACAAGTGGAGTTCCGGTAAAAACTGAAGCCCAAGTAGGTAAAACTTTATTAAAAAATCTATTGTGCGCCCAAACTGACACACTTGCGATTAGAATAGCCCCAACAAGGTTTGTATCAAGAGTTAATACTCCACCTATTGTTGTCAGCCCCGTTTCCCCTGCAACATATTTAATTCCTAAATCGGTTCCCCAAAACTCAAGAATCCCTCCGATCACATAATTAAATGTCAAATAGGCAACTAATGTTGCGAGGACAGCCCTACCGGATGCCATTTTAGCAAGTGCTATAGGTAAACCTAAAGCAAATACTAGTGACATATTTGCAAATATGGCAAGTGATGCTTTTAATAGAATTGAAGCAACTTTAAACCAAGTAGATTCTGGTGTGGCAAAAGGAAATATGCTCGTATTTAATAAAACAACAGATAATCCTAATAATATCCCTGCTGCAGGAAACAGTAATACGGGGACAAACATGGCTGCCCCAAAACGTTGAATAATATCTTTCATATTAACCTCAATGTTAATTTTTTTATTTAAATTGTGGTAGATAACGTTGATTTTCTATTAATAGATCTTCAACAATCGCTTTTGCTTTTGGGACATCTATAACTGTTCTGTTTAAAGTCAATGCATTCACTAATTTTTGACGACTTCCTTCAAACCAAGCATCAACGACTAATTTTTCGTAGCCTAATTGAGATTCGATCATTGCTTTTTGAAAAGTAGGAATGGTTCCAACTGCAAATGCCTTAGGACCATCATTTGTGATAGCGCAAGGTACTTCGACCATGGCATCAGCCTGGAGATTTGAAATAATGCCGTTATTTGGAACAATAACGAGATAAATATCTTTTTTATTATAAGCTAAAGAAGCTGCTACTCTTATCATGTAGCGACCATGAATGTCAGCATGTAAATTTTCATTTGCCGTAGTACCAGAGGCAATTATACGATTAGCTAAATCAAATACACGTTTTTCTCTTCCATTTATGACCTGTCTTGCTCTTGTATTATTGATATCTTCTTTAGAAACCATTTTTTCTGGATATAGATAGTATTGAAGATATGTATTAGGGAGGAACTCTGGGTTATCAGCAAGCATAGTTCTCATGTTGTCAAATGTAGCTTGCCACGATGGATCGTTTGCAATTTCATTATCGACTGCTTTAATACCCTCACCTAAAATGGTTGCTTTCAATTGAGCAGTTAAATCTTCACCCTGTTTATTTTTAATAGCGGTAAACCAGCCATAATGATTCAATCCGAAATATTCGGGTACTAGATCCCAAATTTCACATCCTAAAATTTTTGCATAACTCACCATAATTGCAGCTGGCATGTCACAAATATTTAAAATACGTTTGTCATTTGGAAATTCACGATTTAGCGCTTCAGCAACAATCGCAGCTGGATTTGTATAATTTAAAATCCAAGCATCTTTAGTGTAACTTCTAATTTCATTGACTAGAGTAATCATGTCACCAATCGAACGAAGACCATAAGCCATTCCACCTGGCCCACAAGTTTCCTGACCAACACAACCATGCTTCAATGGAATTTGTTCATCTTTTTCACGCGCAACTAAACCGCCAGTACGAATTTGAATAAAGAAGAAATCAGCATTTTCAAATGCGACTTTTTTATCCGTTGTATAGGTAAATTTAGTCACTTCAGGGTATTTTTCTCTTAACAGGACCTCTGTTGCTTTTGCGTTTAAAGCTTGTCTTTGCTCATCAATGTCATAAAAAACAATTTCTGATAAAGGAAAATTTTCTTTTTCAGCGATTAAGCTATTCATCATACCTAGCGTATAGGTACTTCCTGCGCCAACTATTGTTAATTTTTGTCTTTTCATCATTTACTCCCGATTATTTCAATTTTTAAATTATGGATAACTAATAACTAATAACTAATAACTAATAACTAATAACTAATAACTAATAACTAATATATTTTAGATTTTTTTACTCCCTTAACTCATCACTTTAATATTACATTAATAGTATATGTTATATATATGTAATACGTAAATTATATATAGTTATTAATTGTGATGTCTCTCACAAAATTTGGTATAATTAAAACCAGCAATTAAAACTTTCACAGCAATACTGTATTTTTTATTTTTAAACAGATTAGACTAAGGTGAATTATGTCCTTTGACATACAAGAGAGTCACACGCCTAAAGGCCCAAAATATATAGAAATTGCAGAAGATCTGCATATGAAAATTCGTACAGGTGTTTATCCCCCTGGCGCTATTTTGCCTAAAGAGAGTGATTTAGAAATCATTTATCAAGTCAGTCGAATCACAATAAGAAAGGCAATGCAGCTATTGAATGACTGGCACCTTATTAGCCGCAAACGTGGAAGTGGTACTTTTGTCAGAAAAGATAATGCTGAACATAATGCGTTTGAATTAACAGGTTTTGTTGAAGAAATATCTAATCAGGGCAAATTGCCTAGTTCAAAAATACTTGCCTTTGAACTCATTGACGCAGACAGCATAGTGGCTGAAAAATTGCAAATCACTAAAGGCGTTCAAATCTATAAAGTGAAAAGATTGCGATTAATAGATAATTTACCGGAAGTGTTAGAAATAACTTATATGCCGTTCTCTTTTTTTCCCGATCTAAGTATTGAAGTAATGATGAACAGCAAATATGAATATATTGAAAAAATTAAGGGATTAACAATCGATTCCTCTAGGCAGATTGTAAGAGCTGTCTTATTGGAAAAAGATCTTGCTGAAATTTTAGATGTAGATCCTCTGTTACCTGTTATAAGAGTGGATTCAGTAGGGAAATTAAATAATAGCGTAATTTTTGAATATTCAATTCATTATTTTAAAGGTGAACAATATGAGTTTGCCTTTTCGGCAAAAAGAAAAAATAAAGCTTAGGTCCCTATTGTATTCTGTTTTTTTAAATACTTATTCGCTTGAAATACATAGTCAAACCTACTGACACATTTTGAATAAAATCAGCCTTTTTTGCCCTCCGAACTATTATTTTAATTTGGCGAATACCATAAAAATGGATTGATTATCCTATTGTCCCTTTAACACCCACTATTGCGTTTTTTCAAAATAAGATCAGTGGTTTTCTATGTAAAAATAGTTTGATTATTAGACCTAAGTTTAGAATAAAATCCAATGGATCCAGTTAATGTTAAAAAAATAAATATCAGCTTTGACTTGATGAACTATTAAAATTGTTTTGCTGGGTGTTGAATTACTATTAAAACTATTTTAGTAGTTTGTTAGATATTTAGAAGTGATTTAAAGAACGTTTTATACTACTTTTCATACAACTTTTAATACTACGTTTTATAATGCCCTGTAACAGTAAAAAACTTACAGAGCTTAGATATTACTTACAATTCTGTATAGGTAACTTGAAAAGTTATTCTAGAATTTTTACTGCTTCAGAAATTAATTCTTCACTCAAAGTAACCGATTGCTCCAAAGCTGCTTTTTTGTTAAGAATCAATTCCAATTTATCCGCTTTTTCAATAGGTAACTCGCCTGGTTTTTCACCACGAAGAATTTTAGCGACTAATTTACCTGACTGCTTACCATGCTCATAGTAATTAATTCCATATGCAGCAATCGCACCACGTGTCACACTGTCTGCATCCGCAGCAACAAGTGGAATATCCGCCTCATTACCTACTTTCACCAACGACTCATAGGCAGAAACAACATTATTATCCGTGCTGGTGTAAATAACATCAGCTTTACCTACAAGGCTTTGAGCTGCTGGACCGACATCAACCGTTTTAGGTGCGGCAGCTTCTACAAGAGACAAGCCATGATTAGGTAACAATTTCCGCATTTTTTCGACCACAATAGCTGAGTTTGCCTCGCTTGGATTATAGACTATACCTACTGTTTTAGCACTGGGGGCAATACGTTTTATCAATTGAATCTGTTTTTCGGTATCAAGTTCATCCGTTACACCAGTGATATTAGTACCAGAAGCACCTAAAGCGGGAACTAACTGCGCGGCAACCGGATCGGTGATCCCAGAAAAGACTATAGGAATATCTTTTGTTACTGCTGCTGTTGCTTGAGCTGATGGGGTAGCTATAGGAACAATCACATTAGGATTATCACCTACAAATTTTCTAGCTATTTGTGCTGCTGTTCCTGTATTACCCTGGGCTGATTGGTACTCCCAAGTTAGGTTTTTACCTTCTTCAAAACCTTCTTCTTTAAGCTGATCTTTTACGCCATCTCGAATACTATTCAAGGCGGGATGATCTACAATAGCGGTTACAGATACCGCGTAATTTTCAGCAGCCAGAGAAAAAAGAGGAGTAAAAAGCAAGGCAGTAATAAGAGTTCTTAATGTATACGTAGATTTAGTTTGAAATTTAAGCATTAGGTATTCCTTAAGTCATGGGGGATATATTATAAGAATAATAATTAGTGTACTATTTAACTAGTATATAGGTGCAGCAATGTAAAATCAATCCTTTTTAAGAAAACACACACTTCATTAAGCCTCATCATTAAACATAGTGCCAAATACAATAAAACGTCTCTCCAAGAGTATTAAGATATCTTTCAGTTTATCACGTTGAAAAATAGATAAGGTTTATTGTAAATGAACACATTTTTATTATTTTAAAACAAACACTTCTCATTTTTTTATAGCGGTTAAATCTATTTAATAAACAAGTTCATTAAATCATCATATTTTACTCTCAACGTTAGACTAAAGCTGAAGTAGGTACATATTAACTGTGGCGCTTTGTTAATACAAAACGGCGAGTGCAGTCAGTTTCTCTATCATTTCAACACTTAATGGCGGGATTGCTCCATAGGCTAAGAAGCGATCCCACTTCTCAAACATAAGTATTATAATAATTATAAAGGCATTTTTTTGCTGCTACATTTAGCATTTTTCTTTGATCTACCTATCTCCTCAGCAATTTTGATTTCAATAAGGATAAGGATATACTGAAGTCACTTCAAATTGTAGGTGCTGATATTCTTCCGACGCATATTGAGTGGGGTTTAGTCATGCCAAAACCTGCAGCTTGATTTGCATTAAGCATATAGTTAAGTCTTACAAAAAGAGGCTGGCACAACAAAAAAGGGAAAAATATGTTCTTTTGGGGTATTAGGGAAGAAAAATATCTTAGGGAAAAAAGTTAAATCTCGCCTTTAGGTAAGATTTAACTTTCTTATATATAATTATTCAATAATTTCAGTAGCTTCTTTTAACAGTGCATCTGGAAGCGTTACACCTTGCTCTTTTGCAGCCGTTTTATTGATAAATAATTCCACTTTTTCACTTTTCTGTGAGGGAATAGTGCCTGGGGCTTCACCCTTTATTATTCTACCTGCAATTTTGCCAGCTTGCAGGCCTAAATCATAATAATTTACACCGATTGCTGCAATAGCACCTCTTTTGACACTATCAGTATCTGCGGCTATAAGAGGGATATCGGCTTCATTACCCACTTTAACTAATGATTCATAAGCAGAAACTACATTATTATCAGTGTTAGTATAAATCACATCAACTTTACCAACTAAACTTTGAGCTGCAGAATAGACATCAGAGGTCTTTGGTGCTGCAGCTTCAACTAAAGTCAGACCATGTTTAGGGAATATTTCTTTTAGTTCTTTAACCACAACAGCAGAGTTGGCTTCACTTGGGTTGTAAACCATCCCAACATTTTTAGCATTAGGTGCGATTTTTTTGAGTAATTCAATTTGTTTTTCTAACTCTAAAGCATCAGATACACCTGTAACATTTGTTCCTGAAGCATCCCATGAAGGAACTAATTGGGCCACAACAGGATCAGTCACGGCCAAAAAAATGGTTGGTACATCTTTAGTTGCTGCAACAACAGCTTGGGCTGATGGAGTTCCTATAGCAACAATTACATTGGGTTCATCACCAACAAATTTACGTGCAATCTGTGTTGCAGTTGCAGTATTACCTTGAGCCGATTGAAATTCCCAATTAAGATTTTCATCCGCTTTTAAGCCTGATTCAGCTAAAGCATCTTTAACTCCGTCTCTTGCTCTATCTAATGCAGGGTGTTCCACTATAGAAACAACTTTAACAGTTGGATTTTCAGCTAACGCATTAAAAGATAATGCTCCCATAGCAATAGCTAGGGTAGATAAAACTGTTTTTAATTTATGTTTTTTACTCATTCACAAATCCTCATGATAAATACGAAAAGGGATACAGCGGCATTAAAATATGTATTATTTGCTTTGTTCAATAAAAATTCTATTAAATACATCAGTCACATTGAACATAGTTGAAGTCGAAATCAACAGAATATTATTTTATATCATCCAAACATGCTTGTGAGCACAATAACACTATTTTCTTATTTAATTATACCTCTAACTTTAGATTTTCTGATAGACTTATCATTTTTCTCTCAATGACTGAAACAACATTATGAATAGCAATCAAAACGTAAACAAAATAATACACCATGAAGTACAATTTCGTGAAATTGATGCAGATGAAGCTGGACAGCGTCTGGATAATTTTTTACTCGCTAAACTTAAAGGTGTGCCCAAAAGCCTTATTTATCGGATAATTCGTAAAGGTGAGGTTCGAATTAATAAAGGTAGAACAAAACCCGAATATAAATTAGCTGCAGGGGATATTGTAAGAATACCACCCATTAAAATAGAAGAAAAAGAAGTTCAACCGATTTCTCAAAAACTGAATAAAGTGAATCAATTAGAGTCTCAGATTATTTTTGAAGACGATTACATAATTGTCTTAAATAAACCTTCTGGGCTTGCCGTGCATGGAGGAAGTGGTTTACAGTTCGGTGCAATTGAGGCTCTTAGAGCCCTTAGACCACAAGCAAAATTTTTAGAGCTTGTTCATCGTTTAGATAAAGATACATCAGGTTTATTACTGATAGCCAAAAAACGATCTACACTTAAACATCTTCATGATCAACTGCGCATGAAAAAAATGCAGAAACATTATTTAGCGTTAGTCCGCGGAATATGGCCTTCTCATGTAAAAGTGGTTCAAGCCCCCTTATTAAAAAATTTACTGCAAAGTGGTGAGCGAGTTGTTAAAGTTTCCAGTGAAGGCAAACCCTCTGAAACACATTTTAAAGTGGAAGAGCGTTTAGGCAATGCAACATTAGTTAGAGCATCTCCAATTACAGGAAGAACACACCAAATCAGGGTCCACACGTTACATGCAGGTCACCCTATCGCGCTTGATCCTCGTTATGGTGATATACGTTTTGATGAAAAAATGCAGACTAGGGGTTTAAATAGATTATTTTTGCACGCAGCTTCCTTAGTCTTTATTCACCCGCATACAGAACAAAAAGTCCAATTCAGTGCTCCTCTAGATGATTCACTAAAGGCGATTATAACAACGTTAAGGGAGAAACCTTTAGATTAGTGTTTAATACAAATGGGTTAATTAAAATCATCCACTTAACAAAAACTATTACAAGAATTGTTAAAAGTTTACATTAAGACTGTAGATTTGTTACATTTAAAATTAGATAATAGCTCTGCGTTCGAAAGGTAGAACCTTTTAAATCTACCTTCCAAGCACTAGTTTGCCTATGTATTTTTTACATATGAGTGCCTAGTTTTTAGGAATAAAATGGATTTTTATTAAACTCAAGGAGGCATCTTTTTAGTATTATTTAAATAGATTTATTAAGAAATACTAAAAGGTTGCATATTATGAACACCCGCTCTAACCAATTAAAAAATGACATAAAAGCTGTATCTTGTTTCCAATTAAGAAGAGGTTTACTTCTTAAATTAAGAAACAAGTTAGTCATCACTCCAAATATTTTATCATCAAATTATTCAACTCTAGATCTAAATAGCAAGTTCATAAGCGAACTCTATTGGCGTTACGCGCTATAGACTTAATGTAAGTATTACTCTCATATAACAGCAATTAAAAGCCATTAAACTACCCTGATACTGATTTTTTTAAGGAGTGGTTTATTATTGCTATTTATCAATTTATGCTAAAGCAAATATAAACTTCAAGCTAAATTTAAAACATTTGCTGCAAGCAAACAATTAAAAGGGATTTTTTATGAAGTATTGGTTCTGCTTATTTTTAGCCATATTATTTGAAGTCATAGGTACGCTCTCTATGAAATGGGCAACTATGACAGAAGGTCTTTCTGGGTATGTCATCATGCTAGTGATGATTGCCATCTCTTATATATTTTTATCTTATGCAGTAAAACAAATTGACATAGGTGTCGCCTATGCTTTATGGGAAGGAATCGGTTTACTTTTAATAACAAGTTTCAGTGTAACTTTTTTTGATGAGGCGCTAACCCCGCTTAAAGTTATAGGATTAATCACCCTAGTAGCAGGGATAGCTTTGATAAAGTCTGGTACATCAAAACCAGAAGATGAAGGTGAAGAAAAAGATCTTGACTGCAAAGCCAAAGAAAATTTTGCGGTTTAATCGATGGCTTAATTTACAAACTATTTTAAACCCTATGAAATTTGAGGCAATTAGTTTTCATTAAGTGCATTAGAATTTATTATTACCTGAACACTCAACACCCTCAAATTAAATCAATATAAAACAATCAGTTATTACCGTTAATGAATATGAGTATTTCGAAAAAATAGAATAAAAAGGAGTCATTTATGGCTAATGTAGAATTTGTTCATGTTGTCTGGCTATGTTTTGCTATAGGTCTTGAAATCACTGCGAATATTTGTTTGAAATATGCAGATGGATTTAAACGCTTAGGTTTTGGTATTCTCTCATTGCTGGGAGTTTTAGGTGCGTTTTTAGCTTTATCACAAGCAGTTAAAGGATTTGATTTATCTATTGCTTATGCATTATGGGGCGGATTTGGGATTATTGCTACTGTTGCAGCAGGATGGATTATGTTTGGTCAAAAACTTAATAAGCAAGGATGGCTTGGCTTAACACTATTGATTTCAGGTATGGTCATTATTAAGTTTGCCTAATACATAGGCTTTACTATACTTATTTAAGGAAATCAAAGTAAAAACACATATCAAATAGTAGGTTGGCGTTAAAATAAATTGATATTGTACCTGCCAGAATTTGTTCAGGTCATAGATCTCTATCAATTAGGATAGAGGAAAAAGCCTTGTATAGCGGGCACGATGACGTGCTCGGCTATCAGGCTATTAGAAAAACAATCTGTTGCCTTTAGGATCACTTTTTTTGAAAGAGTTTTTTAGCCTATCACGAAATTTTATTCGATGGCTGTGTATCTATTGATATTGATATTGATATTGATATTGATATTGATATTGATATTGATATTGATAAAGTAAGAGTACATTGTTACACCAAAGAAAAAAAACTATACATCTATTCTCATGCTTCTTATATATTCTTGCGTATTGCTAGGGGGCTAAAAGGCAATGATACGTCATAATTTGAAGTTTTAAATAAAATAGCATTTCTTACAGATGTTAACCATCACTTAGCCTTGTCTACTTAATGAACTTTAGACGCTTAGAGTTTCTAAAATCACATTCATTATCAATACTTTCTTAGAAGAACAATTATTAGAATGTTTGGTTAATTTTTTAACTTGGATATAATCTTTTTACTAAAAATATTGTAATAGTTGTATAAATAAAGAGGCATTTATCGCCTCTCTTTGCTAATACAAATTTATGTAGACGACGGTCTTTAATCATCTAATTCTGGACAATAAATTTGATCCACTATTTTGACGCGTCCGTCAATTTTGCTATTTAATCCTAATTATTCTGCCTTATACAATTGAGAATTAAATGAAGTATTGGGGCATGATTAAAAAAACTAAACCATTCAATTCAAGATAACGAAATAGTTGGCTTACACAGAAATATAAATATTGTACAAAAATCACAAATAATGCAGATGTATCATTAGTCAACGCAGATGTAATTTGATGCATATTATACTAAAATGGTCCTACAACACATTTTAACTAAACATAGGAAAATAGTAGCAATGGATTTGATTGAAGATAGAAATCAAGCGGCAATTTATTTCTCTGCTCACCCCTACCCTTTTAATGAAATCATAAAGCACATACCAAATGAACTGAATGAAATAGACTTCAATTATTGGTTAAACGTTTATCCTGAACTCAATGAGGGAAAAACAACTGATCAGGATTCTATCTATCATGCAGAAGGAAATGTATGGATTCATACCCAGATGGTTGTAGAACAAATGGTTGAATCGAAAGATTACAAAGACGCATCAAAAGAAGGAAAATTAATCTTATTTTTAAGTGCCTTATTGCATGATATTGCAAAACCGAAAACCACTGTTATTGATGAAAAAACAGGTCGAATAAGTCATCCTAATCACTCTCCTATGGGTGCCATAATGGCAAGACAATTGCTTTGGTTTCAGGGCACTCCATTTGCCATTAGAGAAGAGATAGCACAATTAATTTTTAATCATCAAAAGCCCTACTATTTACTTGTACAAAAAAATCCTGAGCACCTCATTACTAAAATAAGCTATGAAGTCAATTTTCATTTTTTGCTTGTTTTAGCTAATGCCGATACTAAAGGAAGAATAAATCCGGATATTCCGATTACCTTAAAAAGATTAAAAAAATTAAGAAAATTAGCTATCGAACTGCAGTGCATTGATAAACCGCGTTTTACTAACTGTGGGGTTGCTCGAAGAAAATATGCCTATGATAAAATAACACCTTTAACTGTTGAACAAAATGAACCGAAAGGTTCACACATTCATCTGCTTGTTGGCCTACCTGCAAGCGGTAAGAATTACTGGGTTGAAAAAAACTATCCTCATCAACCTGTAGTCTCTTTTGATGATGCACTTATTGAACTGGGATTAAAATACGGTGAAGATCATAAGGCTGTTGCACAGCATACCTTTAATAAAGCAGATTATTTATTAAAGTCTGGGACTGATTTTATCTGGAATGCGACTAATTTAAGAAAAAGTGCGCGTTTGAAACTTTTAGAACGTTGCTATAAATATGATGCAAAAGTGACGATTGTATACATTGAATGCGAGCCGATCTTACTTGGCCAAAGAAACAACTCGAGAAAAGATAATACTTATGTACCCCTTGAAGCAATGCAAAGGAAAATTAATTATTGGGAAGTCCCTCAAGTATGGGAAGCTGATGAGATTAAGTATGTTATCAATCAATAGTTAGATTCATAATCATCAAAAATCTTGCTAATAAAAAAATAAAAAAGCCCAGAATGGATATAAAGGATTATTATTCATTCTGGGCCTAACGTATGTAATGAAGGATGGAGTCTAGTGTCTAGTGTATAGTGTCTAGTGTCTAGTGTCTAAAATGTCTCATATTAGTAAAAATCATAGCAATTCCATGCTCATCTGCAGCAGCAATTACTTCTTCATCACGCATCGAGCCACCTGGTTGAATCACACAGGTGATCCCAACTGCAGCTGCAGCATCAATGCCGTCTCTGAATGGAAAAAATGCATCTGAGGCCATAGCACAGCCTTTGACTTCAAGGCCTTCATCTTGGGCTTTAATTCCTGCGATTTTAGCAGAATAAACTCGGCTCATTTGACCTGCACCTATACCAATCGTTTGACCATCTTTTGCATATACAATTGCGTTAGATTTAACATATTTAGCAACAGACCAGGCAAATAGAGCATCTTGCATCTCTTTTTCCGTAGGCTCACGTTTAGAAACAATCTTTAGTTCATTTGGTTCATAAAGTGCTTCATCACGCTGTTGAACAAGTAATCCGCCATTTACACGTTTAAAATCAAAATTAACTGCTTGAGTTTGTTCTGATCCTTGCTGTTGAAAATTACCTGTACTCAATACACGAACATTTGGTTTTTTAGACAAAAGAGAGAGCGCATTTGGTGATACCGATGGTGCTATGATGACTTCAACAAATTGTCTATCTATTATGGATTGGGCTGTTGTAGGATCTAATTCACGATTAAAAGCGATTATTCCACCAAAAGCAGAGGTAGGATCTGTTTTATAAGCAAGATCGTAAGCACTCAATAAATTATCACCGATTGCAACACCACACGGATTAGCATGTTTGACGATGACACAAGCAGGTTCGTTAAAACTTTTAACACACTCAAGTGCCGCATCAGTATCGGCAATATTATTAAAAGAAAGGGCTTTGCCTTGATGAACAATCGCGCTGCTCACTGTTCCAATATTGTTAGTATTAACACCTGGTGCATCAACATAAAACGCAGCCAATTGATGTGCATTTTCACCATAGCGCATGATTTGTTTCAAGTTAAGGTGTAAATTAAGTGTTCTTGGGAAATAAGTAAGATCTTTAGGTGCTTCATCAACAACAGTCTCATCGCTAGCAGGCGATTGAACTCTGCATCCAAGGAAATTAGCAATCATACCATCATAATGTGCAGTGTGTTCAAATGCTTTTACCGCTAATTCAAAACGCGTTTTAAAACTTAATGTTTTTTCTTGAGTTTGATTCAATTCATTAAGTATTGCTTGATAGTCATTTGGATTAACAACAATTGCTACATCTTTATGATTTTTTGCAGCAGCTCTTACCATGGTAGGGCCACCGATATCAATATTTTCGATAGCTTTTGATAACGTGCAGTCAGCTTGAGAAACTGTTTGAGCAAATGGGTATAAGTTCACTGCAACTAAATCAATTCGGCCAATATCATGTTTTTCCATGACTTCGTCATCAATTCCTCGGCGCCCTAAAATACCGCCATGAATTTTAGGGTGTAATGTTTTAACGCGCCCCTCCATCATTTCAGGAAATCCGGTATGATCAGCGACCTCAGTCACGGGAATACCGTGTAAATTTAAAAGTTTTGCCGTACCGCCTGTAGATAAGATTTCTATATTTAACGCATTGAGTGCTTGAGCAAACTCAAGAATACCCGTTTTATCTGAGACACTGAGTAAAGCGCGTTTGATGGGCGTTGGTGTTGAAACATTTGCAGTCATAACGAATTAAACCTCAAAAGTGAATTGAAATATTATAAATAAAATTAAAAGCTAACATAAAAATGAATAAAATATATACACATATAACATCAAAGAGGGTACATAAAAAAAGAATTTTTTGTAAATAGTCCTAGATACTCCACATAAGGCAATTTAGATCAATTAAGAGGCTAATTAGCGCATAACGTTATTATAAAGTGACCAAAATTAGTATCCATCATTAAACTAAAAAGGGTGTACTATTGCTTACCTATCCATTATGAGACGCATTCTATTATGAGCCACATTTATGAGCCATATTAGTTTTTCTGGTAAATATCTTTATAAAGTCTGCTTTCAAATTTAACTAGCGGGGCCCTACGATTTTTATAATCCTCAGGTGACACTGAATAACCCGTGATAAATTGTACGAACGCAATTTTTTTACCGCTACTGCCTGTAATGAAACCAGCTAAATTATACACTCCACGCAGAGCGCCTGTTTTTGCATTAACTTTACCATTTACACCTGCTGCGTCTAAGCCACCACGATAAGCTAGCGTACCATCTTTACCTGCTTCAGGAAGCATTTCAATAAAATTGAGTTGGTTATCATTTACACCGATGAATTGTAAAACCTGCATCATTATTTGTGGTGTAATAAGGTTGTAGCGAGATAATCCTGAACCGTCCACAATGACATTGTTACCAAGATCTATATTTGCTTGTTCACTTAAAATTTCGCGAATAGCTTTTTCACTATTACTCCATGTGCCAGAGGTGCTATATCTATGTTGCCCTATTGTTCTGAATAAAGTATCTGCGATTAGATTATCGGATTTTTTGAGCATGGTTTTAAGAAGTACTCTTAAAGGCTCAGAATTATGTTGAACCATAACCTGCCCTATTGGTTTTATCAACGTTTGACGGACGATGGAACCATCGACTGTTATTCCAGCATTTGCAAGATATATACTGGTTAGCTGCCCTGCGTAATGTGCTCCATCTTGAACGGAAAATCCTAGCGCAATAGGATCTTTTCGTTTACGCATACAACCTGTTAATAAAAACAAATTCAAATCTCCAGGTCTCACATCAAGTTCACAGTGTTTTAAATTGGTGTCGTTTTCATCTAATACATTGACTGTGCTTATCACATTAACTGGATAAAAATCTGCAATATTGATTTCTGCGATTTCGCCACTTTTTTTAGCACTGAGAGAGAAAGAAAAACAATTCCTATCAATTATTGCGGGACTAGGTGGTGCATTAAAGCATTGTGTTAAGTCATTCCAGGACCAACCGGGTGCTTTATCATGTCCTGAAAAAGCAGAAACATCAATTATCAAATTTCCTTTGATCCTATTGATACCTGCTCCTTTTAAAGAATCGATCATTTTTTTAAGATCTTGCCTTGTAAAAGAAGGATCACCTGTAAATCGTAAAGTTAGGTTCTGGACTTCACCATTTTCAATATTTTCCTCTTTATCAATCTCAAATTGTGTAGTGAAAGTAAAATGTTCACCTAATTCGAGTAAAGCAGCAAGAGCCGTGATGACTTTGAGAGTACTTGCCGGAAGAGATTGCTGAAGTTCATTGTAGGCATAAATAGGTTCTTTTTGATTTATACCTTGGACGAGTAAAGTTAAATTTGCTCCATCGGGTAAATAGCTTTTGTATTCATCAATAATCGGATTATTTGCCAATGCAAAAGGAGCAGAAAAAAAACAATATACTGCTGTAGTTAGGCTAATAAATTTAGATCGCTTTAAAAGAGTCATTAATTATATCTTACAGAATTTTCATTTTTTTAAAAATGTATTATTGAATTCAAAAGAGTTGAACCGAGTGCCACTTAATTTAATTAAAAGGTTTTCTTTATTATTAGAAATGAACTTCAGTGACGAATTACCCAATAAAAAATGTTTGAAAGAAACGTATCTTTAGCTTATTTGATTAATGATACACTTAACACCACTTTATTAGCAAATTAATTAACAATTTTTATTGTATATTAGCTCAGTAGCTAGTTATAACATAATATATAAGTTAGATATTCCAACCTAAATTTTAAATCAGTTTTTGAAACAATCAAATTAAATCAGTTAAAATAATCAAGTATATAGCTGAATGCGTATGAAATTTTCTGAAAGTTAATTTATTTTATGCGACCTGTATAGTGTTGCATAGCAACTCATAAAGCACTTTTTAAATTGCTGATATAATTTTTTCAACTTCAAACAAATTTGGTTAAAACCCTTCATATCTTAAGAACTACCTTGACAAGCTCCGAGGTTTCACAACACTTTTAACTTAATCATATCTCGCATGATAAAGAAAAAATTCATAGGATGTATGTACAACTTGCATTAGCATTTGTGAAAGAACTTGATCACTACATCCTTGTAATTTTTAGCTTTGACTATACATTCAAAGCGTTTACTAGCCAGTTCATTTAAAAAAAATTTTTTAATTCTTAATTGCAACAAATAAATTTAGTTTTAGGTTATACTTAACGCACAATTTCTCACAACATCATCAATACAATTTTTTCTCCAACTTTGTATTGATGATGTTTTTTATTTGGTTTATTAAATATGTATATGAGGTGTAATCCATGGCACTAGTCCCTATGACGCTTAGAGGCGCACAAAAATTACGAGAAGAACTTGAAGAACTAAAAACCAATCAGAGACCTAGAATAATAAAAGCAATTGCAGAAGCTAGGGAGCATGGTGATTTAAAAGAAAATGCAGAATACCATGCCGCGAGAGAGCAACAAGGATTTTGTGAAGGCAGAATACAAGAGATAGAATCTAAACTTTCTAATGCGCAAGTTATTGACGTAACTAAACTCAAAAATGATGGCAAGGTCGTTTTTGGTACAACAGTAACTATTTTGAATTTAGATACAGAGGAAGAACAAAAATATCAATTAGTTGGTGATGATGAAGCTGATATTAAAGTAGGAAGAATTTCTATCAACTCACCTATTGCAAGAGGACTTGTTGGCAAATATGAAGGAGATGAGGTTTCAATCCAGACTCCTGGTGGAAAGGTGGATTTTGAAATTTTAAAAGTAGACTATTTAGCCGATTAATTTTTTATAAATACTCTATTAGCAATTAACAAAACTTTTGTACTTTAACAGTTAAAACCTTAAAAATCACCTTAACACTAAGATAAAGTTTAATTCAAAGGTGCAATCGGAAACCATGTCCTATAGCACCTATATGAACTTCCTCCAGTTGGTAAAAAATTAGATTTTTAACTAAATCTGAATTCTTTCATACACTTAGATTCTTCATAGATTATTAATCCAAGCACATCATAAAATTCGCACATGAGTTAATATCAACCACTAGGCTTTATTGCTAGGCGGCTTTAGCTGTGAACAGATTTATCTCATGCTAGTTCGACCAGTAAATCATCTTATCTTTTGATGTGCAATTTAATGTGTCATTTATTGGTTTGTCTTAGTTAATACTTTTTTTCTATGACAATAACTTTATTTTGTTTTAATTTTATCTAAGTCGAAGTGATCTTATTGGATTAAGGTTGCTAAGACTAAATATCCTGTGAGATTATTTATTTTACCCCAGGCCTTTTAGGTTGCTTCATTGCCCCTCATCTAACTAGCATATTCAGTGTTTTACTCAAAATAGTTCACACCGTTCTCGTCGTTTTGATAGTCAAAGCGATTGTAACTACACTTGAAGATTTTCCTCTATCAACAAATTTTACCAGCCTGCTTTGTGCTTAGTTTTAATCCCATTTTTTTGCAGCACTATACACTGAGCGGGACCTCGGATAGGAAATTTCTAAGATGGACTACAATTATCAAGCGTTGCAGAAAGGAGTTATCAATATTTAGCACGTCTTGATCACTTTGTCGAAATTCCGTGAAACTCCAGAATTTAAAAAACAAACATGACTAACAATCTAGTTATTAACCAAGGGGTAAAGTTTTTGCGGATATGAATCAGTTTCTCAAGATAAAACCGATTAAAGTAGTCATATAACGAAAATTATCGGTATCGTGCCGATGGCTGTCAAGCGACGTTTCCCTATTTACCTAATAAATGGGCTTTTTTCATCTGATAGATTGTTACTCATAACCGAATTTAAGATCGCGATTTTAACTCTACTCCAATGAAGCGTATTACGCCCTTCTACAGCGCTCAGGATACTTTAAGTGGTTTACTTGATACTCGTGTACTTGACTCAAATAGCTTTTTATCTTCTTACTCATGAAGCTGTTCAGGGGGGAATATATTTAATGCTCTTATGTCTATGCGCTTCATTGAACCAATAAACAAATTTATCTACCCATACCCGTGCTTATTCAACAGTTCTGAATCCGTTTTAAGGGTATAAAGTTCTTGTTTTCATGATTCAAACAAGCTCTCATAATAAGCGTTATCATTGCTCAATTCGGGTTTGCTAGATGAAGGCATTCCACATAAAACATCTATGAAGGCATCATTCTGAAATTGAATCATACCTACTCCATAAGAGACTATACACAAGATAAAAACTTATCATATAACACTGAGGTTTTACTCAGTACAAGAAATTCTCAGAGTGACTCTAACATCAAGATAGCCGAAAAATACCAGGTAAAAAACTTCTAATTAACCACGAGGCAAAGAGATTCTTTTATCTTCTGTAGGTCTATAAATAGTTAAAATATTTCCAATAGACTGCACTAGAAAGGATTTAGATTCAGCGACTATCGCATTAATAATAAGTTTTTTAGTATCTCTGTCCTCTGCTGATACTTTTATCTTGATGAGTTCATGGAAATTCAAAGCATGATCTATTTCAGCCAAAACACCTTCTGTTAAACCATTACCGCCCACCATCACAACTGGTTTAAGTGGATGAGCCAAACCTTTTAAAAATTGTTTTTGTTTATTATTTAAATTCATACATTAGCCTAATTGAAATCAAACTTTCCAAACCTAAAAGCAAAATGAAGCATTTATTCTCATTTAGCTTGAAAACTGAAAAAAGGACACCATATATGTAAATAAGGAAGCTAAAGCGATGGGACTTGAGCATTGCGATGCAAACTTGAACATAAATGGAGAATACGTTATTTTAAGGCTCTTTATTTAACTATGACGTTTAAGTTTAACATCATCGCTTAGCCTCAATACTAACTCTACACACCATTATACGCACTTTAAAAAAACTTAGCACGGCTTTTTGACAAGCATTTGTTCTTTTAAAGTCAAAATTGTTGAGTTAAATTAAATTTTAGTAATGAAAAAGTTTGAAAAAGTAAGGTCTTTATTAACAAAATAACTTAAAATCTTGTTATAATAACAAGTATTAGCATATTGGATCATAGAAATAAACATTGTACTTTTTAAGCAATAAACTTTCACTATATTAGCTTTTAGGCCCAATATTATTTTAGCATTTATTTAAAAACAGGTATCTCGTGGCAGGAAAAAAACGTTCAGCAAGTTCAAGCCGTTGGTTGCAAGAACATTTTAGCGATCAATTTGTAAAGCAGGCCCAAAAGAAAGGACTGCGTTCACGTGCATGGTTTAAACTTGAAGAGATTCAAAAAGTAGACAAATTATTTAAACCAGGTATGACTGTAGTGGATTTAGGTGCCGCTCCAGGTGGATGGTCTCAATACGCTGTTTCTCAAATTGGTCAATCAGGATCGGTTATTGCTTGCGATATCCTTCCTATGGATTCAATTGCAGGAGTAGATTTTTTGCAAGGCGATTTTAGAGAAGAAATGGTATTAAATGCACTTCTTGAACGCGTAGGAGACAGCAAAGTAAATGTTGTGATGTCTGATATGGCTCCTAATATGAGCGGTACTCCTGCTGTAGATATTCCACGTTCTATGTACCTCGTAGAGCTTGCAATTGATATGGCTAAACAGGTTCTTGCTGAAAATGGTCACTTATTAGTGAAAGTTTTTCAAGGGGATGGATTTGACGAAATTTTAAAAGATATACGCAGTATGTTCAAAACAGTCAAAGTTAGAAAACCTGATGCATCAAGATCTCGTTCAAGAGAAGTTTACATTGTTGGTTTAGGTAGAAAACCTAGCTAGATTCTGAGTCAGTCAATAATTTTTTACTAAATAATTTAGATTTTAAATTATCAACTGAAGTGGTTTTACTTGCAAACTTTATGGTAATAATTTGCAAGTATGGATTGTCTTATATGGTGTTTTTGGTTTACTATGTAACGACTTTTCTTTTTTACGTTTTATTTCCTTAACAATTAAAGAGGTTTACACCTTGAATGACATATCAAAAAATCTGATTTTATGGATTGTAATTGCCTTAATGCTGATTTTACTTTTTCAAGCGCTTGGTTCATCTGGTTCAACTGGGAACACAGTTGATTACACCACTTTTATGCGCGAAGTAGCCTCTGAAAGAGTGTCTGAAGCAAATATCAACAACAGAGAAATTCAATTCAGAAACCGTAGTGGCGAAATGTTCCAAACATTTATCCCCGGAAATGACGATCCTCAATTAATCGATACATTATTAGCAAGAAATGTGACGGTGATTGGTGAACCACCAGAAAAAAGAAGTCTTTGGCTTACCCTTTTACTTAATTGGTTTCCGTTTCTTTTATTAATCGGTGTGTGGATCTTCTTTATGCGTCAAATGCAAGGCGGCGGTGGTCGTGGTGCGATGTCATTTGGCAAAAGCAAAGCAAGAATGCTTACCCCTGATCAGATAAAAACAACATTTGCAGATGTCGCTGGGTGTGATGAAGCAAAAGAGGACGTTAAAGAAGTAGTCGACTTTTTAAGAGAGCCCACTAGATTCCAAGAATTGGGGGGTAAAATACCTAAAGGAATTTTGATGGTAGGCCCCCCTGGGACGGGTAAAACACTCCTTGCTCGTGCGATTGCTGGGGAAGCAAAGGTACCCTTCTTTGCCATTTCAGGTTCTGATTTTGTGGAAATGTTCGTAGGTGTTGGTGCTGCACGTGTCCGTGACATGTTTGAGCAGGCTAAAAAAAATGCCCCATGTATCATATTTATTGATGAAATTGATGCTGTTGGTCGCCATAGGGGTTCTGGCCATGGCGGTGGTAATGATGAACGTGAACAGACTTTGAACCAAATGCTAGTTGAAATGGATGGTTTTGAAGATAATAAAGGTATCATCATTATTGCCGCGACAAATCGCCCTGATGTCTTAGACAAAGCGTTATTACGCCCAGGGCGTTTTGATAGAGAAGTAAACGTTTCTTTACCTGATGTCAAAGGACGTGAACAAATTCTTAAAGTCCATTTACGCAAAATTCGTATTGCTGAAGATGTTGATCCTAAAGTTATTGCTCGTGGCACTCCTGGTTTCTCTGGCGCAGAATTGGCTAACCTAGTGAATGAATCAGCCCTATTCGCCGCTAGAAACCATAAGAAAATTGTGACAATGAACGAGTTTGAGATGGCTAAAGATAAAATCAAACTAGGTTCTGAACGTCGCACACTTTCAATGACTCGTGAAGAACTTGAATCCACAGCGTATCATGAAGCTGGACATGCAATCATTGGTTCATTAGTTCCGGGTTATTGGCCACTGCATAAAGTCACCATTGTGCCTCGTGGTCGTGCATTAGGTGTCGCTTTCTTCTTGCCTAAAGGTGATGAAACTTCCTATACTAAAGAGTTTATGGAAAGTGCAATCTCTGTTGCTTATGGCGGAAGAGTAGCTGAAGAAATAATTTATGGTAAAGACAAAGTGACGAGCGGAGCTTCCCAAGATATTCGCGTAGCAACTTCCTATGCTAGAAGCATGGTCACTGAATACGGTTTATCTGAGAAAGTAGGTCCAATTCTGACATTAGAACAGAACTCTTTTAGTGGGCAGCCACAAAAAGTTGCAACACTTTCTCCTGAACTATCACGTCTTATCGATGATGAGATTAAATTCTTTATTGATAAAAACTATGATAGAGCGATGCAGCTGTTAAAAGATAACATAGACATCCTTCATGCAATGAAGGATGCGTTAATGACATATGAAACAATTGATGCGAGTCAAATTAAAGAACTGATGCAGAGAAAACCAGTTACTCCTCCTAAAGATTGGGAAGCTGATTCAGTGAAAAAATCAATCGTTCCTGAAAAGGATACTGATGATTCAGATAATGACAACTCGATATCAGAAAAAAATGTATCAAACACAGACGTGTCTAATGAAGCAACAAGTATGGCTGAAAAAGCGCAACAAGATTATTCAAAAGATAACAATCAGTCGACTGAAAGTAAGGAAAATACCACGGCAAACTCAGAAGATAAGCCTCAAGGCTCATAAAAAATATTGCCCTTACGTACAGTGATATGTACTTATTTTTCTTAAAATAATTATTTAAAACCCCGCTCGCGGGGTTTTTTCTTGGAGAAAATAGGATGAATAAAACCTCTACTTATACCTTAAGCAATCAGCGAGCAAAATTGATTCTAGATAGCCCTAAAGTGATGGGTATACTCAATGTGACACCTGATTCCTTTTCTGATGGTGGAAAATTCATAGGGTTAGATAAAGCGATGTTTCATGCTGAACAAATGATTCGTTATGGGGCTGAATTAATTGATATTGGTGGTGAATCTACAAGACCAGGTGCGGCTGAGGTTTCATTAGATGAAGAACTTGCTAGGACAATACCTGTTATAGAAGCGTTGCGAAAACGCTTTGATATCTGGATCTCAATTGATACATCTAAAGCCCAAGTAATGACTGCAGCCTCAGAGGCTGGAGCTGATTTGATAAATGATGTCCGGGCACTACAATTACCTGGCTCATTGCAGGCAGCAGTAAATGTTAACTTGCCTGTTTCATTAATGCACAGACAAGGTGAACCTCAAACAATGCAAATTAATCCCACATACAGTCATGTAACAACTGAAGTGGTTGATTTTTTGAATCAACAAATTAATGTGGCGGTGAATGCTGGTATACCCCATGAAAATATTCTTGTCGATCCTGGGTTTGGATTTGGCAAGAGTGACTCCCATAATTACCAATTATTAAATGAAATGGAAGCTTTGCATCAATTGCAATGCCCTATATTGATTGGTCTTTCTAGAAAACGAATGATCCAATATGCCAACAATACCTTTTCTCATAAAGAGGATCATAAAAATCGTTTATTTGGCAGTATTGCAGGGGCTTTAATAGCAGCTGCTAAAGGAGCTCATATCCTCAGGGTACATGATGTAAAAGAAACAGTTGAAGCACTCAGTGTATTAAAAACGATGCAATCATTTAGTTAATCAATGTATCATGCAAAGTGAATAAATTGTTTTGATATTTTAATTTTAATTGCATTACGTTTTTATATTCCTTCATCAGTCAATGTACCTATGAATTTAGTTTGATATGATAAAGTGATTATTAAATACTCAAAAAGACATAATTTATCAAAAATAACAATTCATAAATACGACTTACATATTACATTATGTATAATAGGTTTTTAAATAACTTGTTTTAAACAGTTTAAAATGCACTATTTAAGCAATAAATTTAACAATAGATTAGATAAATTTTTCTATTTTTTCATACTGAACTGCTGAATTTTAATTTAAAAAAGCATTGAGCTCTTTTGATTATAATCATCAATACATATGAAATAATAAACATTTTTTCCTTTTAATTTACTCTAGGATTATTTCTAAGCATAAGAGAGACTCGCATGGCAGAACGTAAATATTTTGGTACTGATGGTGTTCGTGGTAAAGTTGGTGAAGCCCCTATTACTCCAGATTTTGTATTGAAGTTAGGTTGGGCAGCCGGTAAAGTTCTTGCGCGCCATGGCTCTAAACGCGTTATTATAGGTAAAGACACGCGCATTTCAGGGTATATGCTTGAGTCTGCACTAGAAGCAGGACTTGCAGCAGCGGGTGTTTCTGTTGCTTTTACAGGCCCAATGCCAACACCTGCTGTAGCATATTTGACTCGTACATTTAGAGCTCAGGCTGGTATTGTCATTTCAGCTTCCCACAACCCCTTTTATGATAATGGCATTAAGTTCTTCTCAATTGAGGGAGAAAAATTACCTGATGATGTAGAAGAAGCAATTGAAGCGGAATTAGAGAAAAACCTCACCTGTGTTGAATCTGAGCTGATTGGTAAATCTTCTAGAATAAATGATGCAGCTGGTCGCTATATCGAATTTTGTAAAGGGACCTTCCCGGCCGATCTCAATTTAAAATCACTTAAAATAGTTGTTGATTGTGCTAATGGTGCGACATACCATATAGCTCCAAGTGTTTTCAGTGAGTTAGGTGCCGAAATAATCAAAATAGGTTGTGAACCTGATGGAATGAACATCAATGAAAAGTGTGGTGCAACTGATATTGAAGCACTCCGCCAAAAGGTGCTTAATGAAAAAGCGGATGTTGGTCTCGCATTAGACGGTGATGGGGATAGAATAATTATGATCGATCACTTAGGCAATAAGGTGGACGGCGATCAAATCAGCTTCATCATAGCCAGAGAAATCCTCAGACGTGGAAAGTTAAAAGGTGGCGTAGTGGGCACACTCATGAGCAACATGGGACTAGAGATAGCCTTAAAACAATTAGGCATCCCTTTTGAAAGAGCAAAAGTAGGCGACAGATATGTCCTTGAGAAATTGCAACAAAAAGGGTGGAAAATTGGTGCGGAAAATTCTGGACACGTAATTTTACTTGATAAAACTACTACAGGTGATGGTATTATTGCAGGATTACAGGTGCTCAGAGCTATGGTTCAAAACAGTATGTCTCTTAATGATCTAGCTAGCGGTATGAAACTATTCCCCCAACTTCTTCTTAATGTGCGTTTCAAAGGCGAACACGATCCGCTAGAAGCAGTTAATGTAAAAGACATAGCTGAACAAGCAGAAAAAGCACTAGCCGGTAAAGGCCGTGTTTTACTTCGTAAATCTGGGACAGAGCCGTTAATTCGTGTAATGGTTGAAGGTGAAGATGAAGAACTAGTAACCCTATGGGCACATAAAATCAAAGATGCTGTGGTAGCAGCAGGCTAGATTCATAAGCACTTATCTGTTATTGCTTTTAACTCTATCAAAGAACTCTAGTGGCAAAAAGCTATCAGAGTTCTTTAATTATGATTTAGCAATTATGGATTCATAATAAATTTTTTTATCTTATTCATAGCATAGTTTTATTTTAAATACGGAATGATTTGTAGATTTATTCAATTCAATCTAGTGTGTTTTACCAGTCCTCTACAAATAAGATTGACTGATTAAATTCCCTCCCCCTATATCATGTAGCTTCTGTCACCAATTATTGAAATTAGATTTATGAGGATTGCATGTTCCTAATAAAAATATTCATCATCAGAAGTTAATTTCATACATTATACTTAGATTATTTTTTTAAAAAAAATAAATAAAAGTTATCATGTATCAATACTTTTACTAAAAGAACAAAAAATAGCCGTTATAGCAATATTTTTACAAATTTTTACTTGTATTGTAACAATTAAAACATTTACATTAGCAATTGCTAACTTATTAATCAAAAAGCTTACTTTGTTAATTAGTTTATAACCTAAATTTATTATTGCTAATAATTTAATTTTTAATGTTCTTTCTCACTATCGAGGTTTTTATGGCTAATCGTTCTTATTTATATAGTACTTCACAACAAAGCTGTTTACTTGGAGAAAATAATCTAGTAATTAAAGACTTATCGGAGTGGAACTATGACATCCCCTTATCCTATTTCATATTAGTCTCGGGAAATAGTACACTGTGCCCCTCTTTGCTAACTGATACATTTAAAGAGAGTATTGCTGGCGATCATGTTTTTGCACTGAGTGGTGATTTTAATATTGGCTATGCGCGTTTGGTAAAATTCTTATCCACCCTTGACGTGCTATTTAGTAAAAATGAAAAGAGTATCAAGACCGAAATACAAAATACACAAAGTTTTTTGCAGCAATACAAAAATAACTATATCTATTTAGAGACTATAGAGCTCGATGTGATGGGATTTGATGAGTCTGAACAATTAAAAGCGCAAACATTGGAATATTTAGATTTTGCAAAACAGTTAGCTAATATTATAGATTCACTCCCTGATAATAAAAATGAAGCAATTGAGCTGCTTGCTAAAGCAAAAATTACTTATTTAGGCAATGAAGCATTATTGTTAGATAACATATGCATCGATCATAATTATGATTGCTCAGATAAATGCTTTTTGCTAGGTATTACAGAATGGACAAATAACTTATACTTTACTCTTAATAGTAAAAATTAACTTTGCATAGAATAACCATCAGAGTCATAGGCACTACTATTTAGGATACCCATATTTAAGCAAGAATTCAGAGTTTAATTGTTCATAGTCCTAATTAGTGCCTTGTACTTTATATAGTAATGAAGACATAAATTATTACTTATATTATAACTTATAGATCTATAAAATAGATCTAATGAAAAAATTTCTATATTCTGGTATAGAGGAAAATTAAGTCCCTCTATTATTCTACGTATGAAATTTAAGCAGAGATTAAAAATAATTATATGTTGCATGAGGCGCATAATTCGATTATGATTACGACTTGATAAAAAATAGGTATAACTATATCGTATCAATCCATACATTCTTGTTTTTATTAACTCCCTATAGGTAAAATTATGTACGCTGCACTTATGGTAATTTTTTTATTGGTTGCAATTGGAATCATTGCGCTTGTTTTGATGCAACAAGGAAAAGGCTCTAGTATGGGCGCTTCTTTTGGTGCAGGTGCTTCAGCGACCTTATTCGGTTCAAGTGGAAGCAGTAACTTTTTATCGCGCACTACAGCCATATTAGTTACTATATTTTTTATTTTAAGTTTGGTTCTGGGTAATTTAACTAATAGACAATTATTAAATGGCGCACCCGTATCAGACTCAGGTGAGTTTAACCCTGAGAGCATACAAAGTCAGCTTCCTGCGACTCCTTCATTAACGATTCCTCAAGAACAGGCAACCCCTGCCCTTCCTGGACAAAATAATGAGAACAATGTTCAACCTGCCATTCCTCAATAAGAATGAAGAAAGGATTTTTTAAAGTAACCAAATGATTTATAAGCGGCTAAATGCCGCTTTTTTTTAAATCAACCCTATTGAAATCTGTACAACAAGCTGCAAGCGCGAATGAAATTTAACCAATCAAATATAAGTAAAGAAATAGCATTTGCAAAAACTAAAAAATATTAATATAATTAAAGAGTAAATTAATAAGTGCCGAGGTGGTGGAATTGGTAGACACGCTACCTTGAGGTGGTAGTGCTCATTAGGGCTTACGGGTTCAAGTCCCGTCTTCGGTACCAATTGACTAAAAACACAAATCAAGCCGCTATGTAAAGCGGCTTTTTTTATGCCTTTAATAAACAAAAATCAATAACTTAAGCTAGTTTTGTGCATTTTTTAATCGCTAATAGTCAACTGAGTTCAACCCACATCAAGCACTTGAAGTTGGTACAAATGATGGTATATTGAGTTCCATAACTTTTATACCAACACATTTGAGGTAACTATGGCACTGACTGAACTTAAGATTAAAAACGTTAAACCTGAAGAGAAGCAATTTAAGCTCACTGATGGTGAAGGGATGCATTTACTAGTACATCCGAATGGTTCTAAATACTGGCGATTACAATACCGCTTTGATGGGAAACAAAAGATGTTAGCCCTTGGAACATACCCTGATGTTTCACTAGCTAAAGCAAGAGAACTAAGAGCAGAATACCGTAAATATCTAAAAGAAGGCATCGATCCTGCGCTTATCAAAGCCAATGGTGGCAAACCAATAGATAAAGATGATATACCAACAGAAATAATCAAATTTAAAGATGTGGCCGTTGAATGGCATAAATCTAATAATAGATGGAGCGATCATCATCGCCAAAGAGTGTTAAGTAGCCTTGAAGCCAACATATTCCCTAGCATAGGCGATAGTGATATAAGAAAACTAACCACTCGTGATTTATGGCTCCCCATTAAAGCTGTTGAAGATTCTGGCAGAATTGAAGTTGCACAACGTATGCTTCAAAGAATTAAGTCTATCATGCGTTTTGCTGTCCAAACAGGAATTTTAACCTATAATCCATCTCATGACCTAACTGGTGCAGTCGCTCCACAAAAAGTTAAACACCGCCCTGCTCTACCTTTAGAGAAATTACCTGAATTACTAGCCAGAATAGATAGCTATCAAGGCAAGTTGCTGACTAAATTAGCAGTGAAGCTTTCATTATTAATTTTTATACGCTCGAGTGAACTAAGATTTGCTAGATGGGAAGAGATTGATTTTGATAAGGCGATCTGGACGATACCCGCTGAGCGTGAAGCATTGGATGGCGTGAAATACTCATCTAGAGGCTCAAAAATGCGCACGCCGCATCTAGTCCCACTAAGCCGTCAGGCAATAGAAATATTACGTGAAATACAGGAAATTAGCGGGGATAAACCTATTATCTTCATAGGAGATCGTGACTCTACAAAAGTCATGAGTGAAGGGACAGTTAATAAAGCCCTAGCTCGCATGGGTTATGACACTAAAATTGAGGTTTGTGGTCATGGATTTAGGACTATGGCTTGTAGTTCTTTGATTGAATCGGGCAAATGGTCTAGGGATGCGGTAGAACGCCAAATGAGCCATCAAGAGCGTAATGGCGTTAGGGCTGCCTACATTCATAAGGCTGAACACATAAATGAACGTAGGCTAATGATGCAATGGTGGGCTGACTTTTTAGATGCTAATAACCATGAAACTAAAGCACCATTTGATTTTAGTAATTAATTTATTAAGCACCTAAAATTAATATGTTCTTTAGGTGCTTATCAATTAATAATTAATTATATCATGTTACCCCAATGAATTTTTATAATCATTATTGATCAATATTTCGATTATCTCACTTTGAGTTAATTTGTTGTATTGTTGTAATTCTTTTAATTTTTTAACAGTATCTTCTTTTAATTTTATTTCTAGCGTTTTTATACCTTGCGCATTTTGTTTTTTCCTCTGCGTTTTTTTTCTTAGATTTATCTTAAAATTACTCAATTGACTTTTTTTAAACGTGTCATTATTTCTATTTAAAAAATATAATAAATAGCATGCATATTTATACATATTCATATCAGGCACAATAAACTTATGCCCTATAGAAATATTCGAACAATATATTTCCAAACAGTGATTATACAATTCCATCCAATCATGGTCTTTAAAATCAGGAGTGTCCATTTGCTTAAATGGATTAGCTTTTATCATATTGTTAAATAAATACAAATTTTGTGTGAAGCATGCTTCTTTTTGTTTTATAGTTTTACCAACACAATCTCGATAGATTGACCAAAAATCATTCAGCGCTGTATTTACTTGTATATATTCAACTTGATATTTAAAATCTATACATATGTATTTTAATCTCTCCAGATGACTAGGAATAACTATCTCTGGACCTAATATACCATCACTGAATCTATTTGTACCACCCCAAATACAAAAACTCATTAAATCGCTATTTTTAAAGGAATCAATATCTAAATTCAATTTATCAAATTCTTTCTTAATATAATCTAAGGAATCTAATAAAAAAATCACATCCTGTTTACCAGTCAGTTTTTCTCTATTATTTCTATACTCTCTTATTTTTTTTACAATAGTATCACCATTAATATTTTGGAATTCAATTGGGATTGTTACGAAATTGACTCTAGCTTCAGCTATCCTATTAAGTATCACACAGTGCATTTCATATACTAAATAATCAATCTTAATTAGCTCGTTTGCTGTAAATTTCATCAATAACTCCATTGTGACATGTCACAAACTGTTAAATTAATTAGCTTTACTGATATATACTTAGTCGTTATCTATACTTAAATAGATGCGTTTACTAACATTATAGTAACTAATTTAAGTAACTCTGTCACTAATAAGCCTTTAATTACGCCTAAATACCAGGATAAGACAGTGATTTTACCATGTTCAGTTAAAAAAAACCTAACTAACTAATCCTGTGAAAAAACATTCACACCTTTTCACAGGATAATTTACATGCAAAACTCTAACATCAATTTTGAAAATGACCAACTTGTCGATATGAAATTCATTACTAGTTTCACTGGCCTGACGGACAAATGGTTTTATAAGTTAATTCAAGATAATCAATTTCCTAAACCGATAAAACTTGGTAGGTCATCTCGTTGGCTAAAAAGTGAAGTAGCCAATTGGTTAGATGATAAAATAGCCAAATCTAGATCTGAGAATTAATTTATCTTCACCTTTCTCCAATTACTTACACACCCATAATACGCCCATGATGTTAATTCTAAGGGGCACACAAATATGGATAGCAACATTCAAAGCAATAGTTATAAATTAATAGATATGAAATATATTACTAACCAAACTGGTCTTACAGATAAATGGTTTTATAAATTAATCCAACTCAATCAATTTCCAAAACCAATTAAATTAGGCCGCTCCTCAAGGTGGCTTGAAAGTGATTTTAATAGTTGGCTGCAAAATAAAATCAATCAATCAAAATTACCAAAATGAATTAATAAAGGAGAAATTATGGATAATAAAAATATCGTCAATCGCTTTGCTCAAAAAATGAATATTGATGCTAATAATGTTTTTAATATATTAAAAGCCACAGCTTTTAAACAACGAGATGGAAATGAACCTAGTAATGAGCAAATGATGGCTTTATTATTAGTTGCACACCAATATGGATTAAATCCATTTACTAAAGAAATATTTGCTTTTCCTGATAAACAAGCAGGAATAATTCCTGTAGTGGGTGTTGATGGATGGTCACGTATTATAAATCAACACGACCAATTTGATGGGATGGAATTCATTCAATCTGAGAATTATTCTAAATTACCTGATGCTAAACCTTGTCCAGAATGGATACAGTGTATTATTTATCGAAAAGATAGAACTCATCCAATCAAAGTGATTGAATATCTAGATGAGGTCTATCGTTTACCATTTGAATCAAAAAATAATGGTGGGTATAAGATATTATCAGCATGGCAATCACACACTAAGAGAATGTTAAGGCATAAAGCAATGATCCAGTGCTCACGTCTAGCATTTGGATTTGTTGGTATTTACGATAATGACGAGGCTGAAAATATCATTTCAGGGGGGCATACATCTACGATCATAGATATGGATGCTATTGATATCAGTCAAATTAGTGATAGGACTAAGCAATTAACTAAAAAATCAGTTGATAGAGCAGTCTCTACTCAAGCATGGGAAAGTGCTATGAGCTACTGTCATGAACAATTTTCTGGGGATGAAAGGCGTTATGTGGAGTTAGCGCTTATTAAAGCTCAAGAATCTCAAAATACTACTAACACGGTAGAAAAGGACATTTCTGTAATTCATTCACCTATCTTAGCGACATCACAAGAGAAAACTAGTGAGGTAATATGAAAATCATAGATATCAAACCAAGATCGGCAAAATGGCATCAATGGCGTTCTGAAGGGATTGGTGCATCAGAATCAAGTATCATTCTCTCACAATCTCCCTATAAGACACCTTGGCAGTTATGGGCTGAAAAATGTGGTTTTATTTTACCTGAATCACTAGAAGGTAATCCTCACATCCAGAGAGGAATACAACTTGAGCCTGTGGCTAGAGCATATTTAGAAGAAAAGAACCAAGAATTACTGTTCCCTTTATGTGCTCAATCAGATAAGTATCCTTTTATTAAAGCCAGTTTTGATGGCTTAAATGCTAAAGGAGAACCCGTTGAAATAAAATGTCCCTCTCAAAAGATATTTGAGGAGATAAAAGCTCAAGGCATCAATAGTCAATCTTATCAACACTATCAGATACAAGTGCAGCACCAATTACTTGTATCTGATAAGGATATTGGCTGGTTAGTGTTCTATTACCAAGATTTAACCAACACTCAAGAGGCACTCACATTTAAAGTAATGCGTGATGAGGCTTTAATTTCACAAATTATCACTCAAGCCAAATTATTTTGGAAACAGGTTCAATCTCAAAAGCCACCCGATAAATGCCCGCTTAGAGATACATTTATACCTGAAGATTCTGATAAATTGGCGTGGAGTGCTCTTGCTATGGAATATCATCAGTTAGAGTCAAAAGCTGGTGTTATAAGCCTTCAATTAGAACAAGTAAAGGATGAAATGTCCTCACTACAAAAATCCTTTTTGTCACTAATGCAAAATTTTGCCCATGCAGAATATGATGGAATAAGAGTTTCCCGTTATTGGTCTCAAGGGCAAATTGATTACCCTAAATTACTGGTAGATCTTGGGCTTAAAGTCGAACAATCCACAATTAATCGTTACCGAAAAATCCCAACTGAGAAAATTAGATTTAGCGTCACACCACACCCCCCTTCAACTCGAAATAAAATAGGAGAAATAGCGGACACTATTAATGAAAGTCCAAACTTAGTTTTAACTCAAAACAATTCAATTGATACCGCTTCAGGCCTGCAAAGCAGTAGTTTTGAAGAAGCTGGTATAGATAGCCTCCTTTTACAACCAAAACGTAAAAGGACAAAAGCAAAATCATCAGTTGATAATCGCAAACTAAAAATTAAACAAGAACCTAAAGAAGACAATCATTCCCATACTCCCCTTGATAATGTCCATCTATCTAGAGATGAGGCATTATCAAGCGCTGAGGATGAATTTGGAAAGAAAAGAAATAACGTACTAGATAGTGCCCTTACTGCTTCTTATTATTTTTGAACTGCAAATTTTATTTTCTTCATATAGGTAATTCAGATCTCTTATTAAGATAATGAATGGTTTTAAACCCAAAATCTTCTATTTCATAACAAGTATCTAGCCTAACCCAATCGATACAACAATATTTCAAAGGAGTCCTCTATGTCTGAAACAGACCAGTCTAACACGCTTAAATATAAAATTGCTGAGACATTTAATGTTGAAGCACCAGAGCAGTTATACGTAGAAGCATTTAGCAACGATAAGACATCAACAGCAATTCCTAAACTTGATAACGATTATGTTTTTAGAAAAGAGGAATTACGTGATGTTTTAGCCTATTTGTCTCATCCAGAAGGTGATGGAATGTATATTACAGGACCAACAGGATCAGGCAAAACAAGTCTTATCTGCCAAGTAGCTGCAAGACTTAATTGGCCAGTACAGCAAGTCAATGCACACGGACGTTTGGAATTAAGTGACTTAATCGGTTTCTTATCTCTAGTAAATGGCAACATGGTATTTGTCGAAGGCGCTTTAACAAAAGCAGTTCGCCACGGACATATACTTATCATAAATGAAATGGATTTAGCTGAACCTTCTGAACTAGCAGGCCTTAATGATTTACTTGAAGGTGCGCCTTTAATTCTCACTCAAAATGGTGGCGAAATCATCTACCCTCACCCGAAATTTAGATTTATTGCAACTGGTAATAGCTCAGGCAGTGGCGATACATCAGGTTTATATCAAGGGGTAATGCAACAAAACCTTGCTTTTATGGACAGGTTTAGAATGTTGGAGGTAAATTATCCTGATGCGAGTATAGAAATTGATATCCTTTCAAAGGTTGCGCCAGACTTGCCTGAAGCATTCAGAGTTAACATGGTAAAAATAGCCAACGATATTAGAAGGCTATTTATTGGTAGTCACAATAGTAGTGCTGAATTAAGCATTACTTTATCAACTCGAACCTTAATTCGTTGGGCTAAATTAACCTTAGCATTTAAGGGGGCACCAAATGCTTTAGAATATGCACTTACAAGATCATTAACAGCTAGAGCCTTACCTGAACAACGTGAAGCGATTCATCGTATTGCCGCTGATACATTCGGAGAAATTTGGAAAAATACATCTAAACAACCCTAAACAAACAGCATACTATTCTAAACATCAGTAAAATTTTACTGTTCAACCCAAGTAATCCCTCCTATAGCTTTGATCCATAATCCATCATGATAATTAACCCTATATCACCTAATATTTAATAGACCAGTCTAGCGTTTATTGTCATATATACACTGCAATTTTCGGTCATCATTAAGTGATTAATTTGATGAAAATAAAGATATCAATTGCATTTAGTTAAGGGATTATCTTGCACAGCTATCAACAAATAAAAAGGAAATTTGCTATGAGTATAAAACATCTTGATAAACTGGTTATTTGTCACATTGATTGTTCCATTTGGAGTGGTCGTAAAAAACTCAGACCTGAAGACTTTCGTCTCCCTGATGGGACTTTATTACCACCGACTGAAGTCGCTAGTCTTGGCAGTAAAAAAATATGCGATCCTGAAGCGCTTAATCACTTTGAGAGACTCAAAAAAGAAGCTCAACGCCAATGCGAATTAGTTGGCGTTAAATTCCTAGGGGGATATGCTATTCCTGAAAACCTTATCAATAGCATTATTCCTGAACTTGACCGTATAGGACAAGAATTCATGCATCATAAGCATCTATTTCTGGCAAATTACGATAGTGTAACAAAAGGCTGGGTTGAAAAACACCCTAATTTTGCTGAAGCTATCGCTAGAGCAATTTCGCCAATACAGGATGTGCAAGAACGTTTTCAGTTTAACTATACCTTGTACAGGATGAAGCCCGCCAAGCAAAAAACCGAGTTAGAAAATAAAGTCTCAGGAATGGGTATGACTTTATTTAATGAAATTGCACGAGATGCTAATGAATTATTTAGGTTATCAGTTGCAGGTAAAGAGCAGCTGAGCCAACGGGCAATTAATCCTTTAAAGCGAATTCACAATAAACTTAATGGACTATCATTTTTAGACAATCGCGTCCAACCCGTCGTTGATACCTTATCAGGGTTATTAAATCGCTTCCCCGCAAATGGAGCGGTGACTGGTAGCTTATTTCATGAAACTGTCTCTACAATTTTAATGTTAACCGATCCTGAAAAATTAAAAATGCATGCAGAAACTTTTCTTAACTCGACAAGTATGGTAATCGCAAATCATGAAGATAAAGAAAATTCTTTAATTTCTAACTCTAATCATCCATTAAGGACAAAGACAAACGAGGTAAATTCTATTAAAGAATTAAAGCGAACAACGCATATTTCAAAATCATCCGATGCTAAAGGTAATCAATCTAATCCTGATGCTTCTAGCCGTACAATCGATAACAACAAAGCAAAAGATGATAGTGTCAAAATAAACAAAATGAACAAGAAACAATCACACTATTTCTAAACATGATAAATGAGGAATAGTGATTAATTGAATGAATCTTGGCAGTACCATTTACTTAATTCAAAAGGTCAACTTTATGTTGGCCTTTTTTTATCCATTTTCAAAAAGGAGTTTTTATGAAAACGCCAATTCAAAATGCTTTACCTATCGTTGCGGCTGCGTATGGAGAAAAATTTGGCATACAAGTTCTTTTCCATGGAAAACAGGCTAAAACAGATGGTAAGACTATCATTCTACCGGCTGTAGAAATCAATTCACCTAATGATAAAGCGGTGATGTGGGGCTATCTTGCTCATGAAGCTGCACATATTCGTTATACCGATTTTTCTTTAGTCGCTAAGATAAATCAACCCATAAAGCATGCTTTACTTAATATTGCAGAAGATATCCGCATAGAACTTTGTCTTGCAAAAACTTATCCTGGTACTCTAAAAACAATTAACGCAGTCATTACCCACTTAGTCGAAAGTAAAGAAATTTGTTACCCTAAACAAGATAGTCCAGTTAATCTTTTACAAATGATGTGTTTGTTAACACTTCGTTTGAATTGTTTAAAGCAAACTGCACTAGCACCTATCCAAAAACAAGTTGAGGATGAAATGATTAAAGTATTTCCTGAACATTTCAATCAGTTTTTAATGGCTCATTTCATGAAGGTCCCTAACCTATCGTCTACTCAAGAAGCACTAGATTGGGTAAATGTATTACTGTCAAATGTCCTCTCTTTGCCAGAACAAAAAAATGAGGGATATGGTTCAAAGCACCAACACAATAAGAAAATAGAGCCATCTATATCACAATCGAATAGCAAATCAAATGATTTCGATTTACCTAATTCAAAATCCAATAATGACAATGAGACTAAACAACAATCAAATCAAAAAAGACCATCAATTTTACCAGACGAAGATAAAAAATATGAGATGGATAATCAAATTGCTGATCAGAACCCAGATAGCCCTAATCACAATTCTCGTGAAGATAACTATCCCTCTCTAAAATCAGGCAATCAGCATCCAAAAGAAGTACATAAATGTTTTGAAAAAATAGCTTCTGCAATAATCAATGCCCATCCTGATGATATTCAAGAAGACATCTTTACTAAAGTGGCTAATAAAATCAATCGAGTTGCCAAGAAATCGGTTAAAAAATCGGTTGTGGACATCAGTAAAGTAGAAATTGCAAGAGCATATAATGGCAAAGCTGAATTAAATTCAATTAAACTTGCAATGAAAGAGTCCTCACTTTTAAGGCTTAGATTAAGAAATTGGTTAGTATCATTACAACAGACTAAACCAGTTCCAAAACAAAAGGGACAACGCTTAATGACTAAAAGACTTGGCCTTTCTCAAGCTGGTGAAACTCGAATTTTTCAGCAGCATACCTTTAAAACTGCCCCAAATGCTGATATTCATTTACTTGTTGATAGGTCTTCTTCAATGAATCGAATCACAAATATACACAACACAACAAGGAGCTACAGTGACATAGCAAATCAAGCCGCATTATCATTAGCGCTTGCACTTGAGGGTATCGTTGGAATCAGTTTAGCGGTGACCTATTTTGGAAAAGCAGGAAATACTCCAGCTTTAACCTCTGTGCTTCGCCCTAATGAACTTGTTAGTACAAATGCAAGTAAATTTTATCAATATGCTAATGGTAACACGCCCATGGCTGAGGGGATTTGGTTTGCAGTTCATGACTTACTTAAGCAAAAAAATAAACGAAAAATCATTATCGTTGTTACAGACGGTAAACCCTCTTGTACAGAACAGGCTTTAGAAATCATAAAGATGTGTGGCGAAAATAGGTTTGAAATAATTGGTATTGGAATTCAGGAAGAGTACGTAAGGACGCTTTTTCCTCATAGTATCGTAATTAATGATCCTGCTCAATTAAAAAACGAGCTATTCAAGACACTTAAAAATATTTTAACCCTCTAAAACCATAACATGAGATAAGGCAAGTGTATGTTTTAATCAACTTGTCTTATCTGTGTTAACTTCCTAATTTAGGTTAATTAGATTTATTATCTTTTAATACCCCTAAATTACTAATTTTAAATTATTTATTTACATTATTTTTTTACTTACCTTAATCATTTAATGAACTTTTTAACACATGATTAATGACTAGACTTAACTAAGTGAGAGATAAATACATGATAAATGATAAATTTGAAATTGATTACAATCTGTATAACTTGTTATTCCAGCATGTATCATTACTACAAGCTAAATATACAAGATTACAACCTGTTAGAATGGATTTTTACTATATCAAAGATTCAGATCTACAAAAAGAACGAAATAAAAACTTAGACCTTTCAGACATGCACAAGCTTGCAAACACACTTATGACTAAAAACCTAATTGTAGCTTATCAATGGGTTCCAGAATATGCTGAAGATTCAGGGCTGCATTTTCATGCTGCATTTTATATTAATCGTCAAGTTTTCTTAAATACCTTTACTGCAACACAAGCAGCTAAAGATTGTTGGTTTGATATTACAGGTCAACAAGGAAGAGTCAATGAATGTAGAAATAAAAACTACAAACGAAAACTGAGTGAATTACTATACGACAGTGCTCAAGGATATAAGAATTTACTCTTCGCACTGAGTTATCTAGCTAAATCAGAACAAAAAATTAAATTCAATAACGGTCAGCATGCTATATTTCTAAGCGAGATAAACGAACCAAGTCCTAGAGGAAAAAAACGCGCTAAAACAGCAGAAAATCTCAATAAACATTTACCAAAAAATCTTTTAAAATTCATATCAAGTGCACCGATATTATTTTTTTCTCCTCTAAAAAAAAATATTAATGAAGCTGAAAGAAATATTCATAATCTGGAAATTTTTACTCAACTCACTAACAATGCTGATGCTATAAGAGAACAGCACTCAAAAATATATCCAATAACGCTTTTTTTTCACAATGACCACATTTTTTCAGCAAAACAGGATAAAAAGAAAAAGACCATCTTGTATCAGTTAGCTATGTTTTTTAATCAACTCATTGAGTCAAAAGAAATTGTAGCTTATCAATGTGCTCCAAAGGAGGATGCAGAGAATAAAATGGTCATTAAAACAATTTTTTATCTCAATGAAACAGCAATAAAAAATACTACAGCATTTTTGAAAAATGTAGATTTTTTTTGGGTTAAATTGAGTCAAAGAAAAGGAAAAATTGAAAACATTTCAACCACTATAAGCGGAATAACTTACTTTCATAACTTTTGTTTCTATGTTGAAGATCAAATGCATATAGCGATTATCCATGCGATAAGCCTACTAAGTATCGAATATGGTACTATTTATTATGAGCAAAATACGCCTGTTATCTTACAATCAACTTTTAAACATGATGTTAATGCTAAAAACAAGCTTACTTTTTTAAATAGAAACTGGATTAAAAACCTAATTTTTTTTAAAGAACTTATTAAACCGAACATGAACAAATAATTGATTTAAAAACACAATTAAATTTAAAAATAATCTTAGACCTATAACATGATTTAGATGCAAATTATGTATCGTTTTTTTCACCCATTTTTAAATTAATTAGGAGACATGTTTATGACAAAAGAAGTATCTTTAGAAAGGATGTTTAATATTTTATTTGAACAGGTAAAGGCAGGTATTGGGCCTCTTGATTCAGCAGAAGAGCTGGCATTTCAATACCAGAATTCACACGAATCTATTGAAAATGCCTTAGCAGAGTTAATTTCCACAGAGTCAATGAAAGCAGCAGGGACAGGTTTTATCACAGGCCTTGGCGGTTATGCCTCTCTACCAATCACTTTACCTAGTAACCTGATTGGCGTACTGTTTATTCAAATGAGATTAATTACTACCATTGCGTTGATAAAAGGTATTTCAACAGATGATCCTAGACTAAAAATTTTAGTCTTAGGTTGTCTATGTGGTGAGTTATACAAAACATCAATTTCAAAATTGCTACATACGAAATTATGTGTCAATTCATCTGCAAAATTTGCCTTACAGCTCACTAAACATATTACTGATTCATTAGTAAATAAATGCTTAACCCACTCATTTAAACATATAACAAAATTCATTCCTTTAGTTGGTGGTTTTATCAGTGGAGGGATTGATTATACCAATACCAGAATCATTGGTAATACTGCAAAATCTATTTTGTGCGGGAAATAAAAAAATAGCTAAGTAACCTACTAACTATATTTATCTATAGCTAGTAGGTCAAATGTAGTCTAAAATACCCAGAATTATTTACAGGGTCTCTTATTTTATTCTATCGATACAATTTATTTTTTTGAGGCTATGTCGTATAAGTGAAGATCATTTTCAATTAGTATGCCATACAAAAAAGGAATTTCAGTACTCGATGTACTTGGGCCATATTTTTTGTAAAGTTGGTTACATACCTTTATGGCAATGCCTTCTTCAACATCTGCTTGACCAATAACGTCAAAAGCATTATTTTTACAGTAATAGTCACCAAAATCATCATTATTAATTTTAGTGAGTAGTGACTCCCTAACATAATTATAAATACCCATGTTGGTGCTATTTACTAATTCAATTGCGCTAGTTAGCTTTTCATCAATATTATTTTCTTGATACGATGCCATGTTTGAAACATCTCCCTGAAATTCTTGTTCATCAGCAGCATTTTTTTCAGATTCAGAAGATTCAACGATTTGTTGTGCGCTCATTAACTCAAACATATCAATATTATTTTTTTTGGCATATAGCTCTATTAAGGCATCTGAGTTTTTTACTATCTTACCTTTAAAAAAATTATCAGCAATTAATTGAACTACATGTTCTCTTATCTTGGTATCTAGATACGGTGAAGGAAATTCTTCTGTTAATCTCAAATAGATTTCATCTATAATCAATTTGTCTTGTTCTGCTTTTTCAATACGAAGGCGTCTTAATTCTGCTTGTTCAGCAATAATTTCAATCTCTTCATTGGTGAAAGTTATATCAAAAGGTTTTTCTAAGCCCGCAGCGTAAATAAGATACTTAACTAGATCAACACGTGTATTTTCTATACTATCTTCGTAATACTCGATCCCGATTTTTTCACCATCATTCATAGGAAAAACCAAATAAGGCACACCTGTAGTACTTAAATTGACAGGTTCACCTTCTTTATTTTCAAATTCAAAAAAAACATCAGCAGTACAAGTATATGAATTCACATCTTTGTCAACTTCATTTGTAATGATATTGTCGAAGCTAATATTTACGCTATTTAGTAGTTGTAAAAAATTCTCATTATCCTCATGAAACAATTTATTATTAGGTACCGATACGCCTCCTAATTTCAACAAATCAAGGGCATCATTAAAATCCTTTAGTTCATATTTATTGTTATACCTAAAATAGTACTCTGAAGTATCCGCTTGTTTATAAGCACTTTTTAATAAATTAAGTGCTTCTTCATTGGTACAGCTGACTTCTTCTTTGCCACACCCTAGAAGTAAAAATGAAATGGCCACGATAGGTAATAATTTTATTGATTTCATAAATGTCTCTTTATTATTGTGAATGAACAAATGGAAAATCCAGTAATTTAGTGGGAGTAATTAACACTATCTCAATAGCAAGCAATAAAACACGCTAAAATAGCATTAAAGCATTAGAGTAAAACAGGGGAAGCAGCATCAACCGAACAGTTGAAGCTGTTCCATCCATCAGATTTCATGTACAAAGTATTTATTATTTGAAAATAGCTTTAAATAGCTTTGTTCCTACTTGAATAATCGTTGGCATATAAGGTTCAATGACTTCCCATTTTTCCTGAGCGAATTCTCTAATATGATCCCAAATACCCTTTTCTGCTTCTTTTTTAGCTTCTTCACTTACATTTGTTTCATCGACTTCACGAACAAAAGCCTTTTTCTTATTTTTAGGTAAAAGTGCAATGATTCGAGACACTAAGGCTTTTAAATTATAGCTACTGATTTTATTATCATTCGATTTATCAATATCGACTGCGACAGGAACGATATTTTCAATGCTTACATTAAAATCCAGAGCGGCTTGAGCTTTCTTCTCGTCTAAAATTTCTAAAATGTAATCATTAGGCTGCATTTTTTCAAGATTAAAGTCTCTTTGGGAAGCCACTGCATCAGCTTTAGTCAGAACAAAAACCACTGGGCAAGTTTCTGTAAAAGGCGCAAACACTTGTTTATAAGCTTTGATTGATTGGTCATGAGCGCGGCTATCGGCACGAATAGCCCAAATTACGATGTCTAGATTAGGTATTTGTGCATGATACAAGTCCATATACTCCTCATGCTTTTCGGGATTTTCTCCTATGCCAGGCATATCAGTTATCTGAAATTTACCACTTGCCGTGGTAATTATTTTACTTTGTGCAGTGGTAGTACATCCCTTTGCACCTGCAGAAGTTTCGAATATCATTTGTCCAAAAAGTGCATTACATAAGCTAGATTTACCGATACCAGCCTCTCCTACTATCCCAATTTTAGGTATATAGTTAAGAGTTGAATTAATTTCTTTTAAGATATCTTTAAGTGAGGGATTATTATTTTTTTCTTTATTTGGTTGTATCTCTTCTTCACTATTTAACGAATCAGCCAACTCGTCAAAGACTTTATTTAAATCTTCCATTTTATTTATTTCTTTGGCGCTCTCCTCTAATTGCTTAACAACATCATGTAGACTCTGAATCATTTTGTTCATGTAAACTCCTAATATTAATAATAATTATTATTTATTTTTATCCAATTGATGATTAAGCAATTGGGTTACAAATACAACTTACATCTATTAATACTTTACTATAATTAAAATGGGTCGTAAATACCGTGGAATCATTTAGTAGTTTGTCACATGATTTTGTTATGAAAAGAATATCAGCAAATCACGATTCAGACGGTGTATTAGTCCTACTGGGTCATGCCGTCCGTAACAGACGAAAAGAACTAAAAATCAGCCAAGAAGAACTTGCTGCACTTGCAGGTATTGACCGTTCACATATGGGAAAAATCGAGCGAGGTGAACGTAACGTGACCATCCTCAATGTCATCAGAATAGCTAATGCTTTTAACTGTAGACCTTCAGAATTACTAGCAGACGCAGATTTGTGACAGTGTCACATCAAAGTAGTGCTAGACGTATAAAAAATCCCTTAATAGCTCTAGCATCATGACTACTTCTTAACTGTTTACTAATATACTCAATCATGACGACAGATAATGTCACCTGTACATTAGATTTGTAAATTACGATTTTTTGAGTAGCAAAACTTGCATTCAAAAGTAAAAAACACCCTCTCTAAAAACTCTATGAGCTGATCCTTTTCCTGAAACGACTACTAAAGATTAGCTTAAGGCTGTGTGCATCGCTTAACAAAATTCCAATCACAGTAAGAAAACTATCTCCAACAGAATTTGTTCTCATCGAGTAAACATGTAGTTACATTTACCCAATTTCGTGATAGGATATTGGGTAATTATAGTAGTCATCAATGAAACTGATTAAAAATAGTTCTTTCTGTAGTAATTTTCTCTATATTCATTAAGCAAACCCAAATAACTTCTTGTACTAAGTAGTGCGGTAGCTTTAGAATGAATTGAAAATACGTGGTGGTCAACTTAATTTGTAACGTGATTCTTTAGTGAATATTTGGCACGTAATTAAAATATGGCGCAGTTTCATTTTTCCTTATTTAAGCAGCCAATATAAAGAACACCCATAAAAGTTAAATATATAGGAATATAGAAGTGGCTGATTTTAAAAAGATCGAAGAATTGGAAAAACGCTTGTGGTCAGCAGCAGACTCATTACGTGCTAATACGCCCTTAACTGCACAAGAATACTCTCGTCCTATTCTAGGTTTGATATTCCTAAAGTATGCGGAATATCGTTTCATAATGGCGAAAAATAAATTAGAAGAAATTGTCAACTCTCGTCGTCGTGGAAGCGGTGACATTAAATCTAAAATCCAAGCTGAAGGAGCAATGTATGTTCCAGATGAAGCACTTTACACCAACCTCTTAGCACTACCAGAAAGTGCAAATATAGGAGTTAAAGTGAATGAAGCCATGAAGGTGTTAGAGGCTGAAAACGAAGCGATTAACGACGCACTGCCGAAAACATACACGCGGTTTGACAATGATATTTTAAAAAGCCTACTAAAAAACTTTAACGATATCGATTTCAGTTTGGGTTCAGATGTTTTTGGACGAATTTACGAATACTTTCTAAATGAGTTTGCAAAAACAGAAGGTCAAGGTGGTGGTGAGTTTTTCACCCCTTCAGCATTGGTCAAGTTAATTACTGAAATTATCGAACCCTATCATGGGAAAGTTTTTGACCCAGCTTGTGGAAGTGGTGGGATGTTTATCAGTTCTGCTGATTTTGTAGCAAAGCATAATAGAAATGCATCAGATGAACTTTCTATATTCGGACAAGAAAAAACCGGTGACACCGCTCGTTTATCTAAATTAAACCTTGCTGTGCATGGTTTACAGGGAGATATACGCGAAGGTAATTCCTATTACGAGGATCCGTTTGAGTTAGCAAAAGGAGAGGTAATTGACGGTAAACAATATGGACAGTTTGATTATGTAATGGCAAACCCACCATTCAACGTTAATGAAATCCAAAAAGATCGTTTAAAAGACGATAAAAATCGCTTCCCTTATGGAATGCCCAAGAATGACAACGGCAATTACATTTGGATTCAACTCTTTTATTCAGCATTAAATCAAAAAGGCCGAGCAGGCTTTGTCATGGCTAACTCCGCTAGTGATGCACGAGGTTCAGAACAAGAAATCCGTCAAAAATTGATTGAGGATAATGCTGTTGATGTAATGGTGGCAGTCTCGAGCAATTTTTTTTACACCGTCACTTTACCTTGTGCACTATGGTTTTTAGATAAAAACAAACCAGCACATAATAAAGACAAAGTTTTATTTATTGATGCTCGTAATATCTTCCGCCAAGTCAACCGCTCTGTACGTGATTACACTAGTGAGCAACTAAGCTTTATTGCCAACATTGTGCGTTTATATCGAGGTCAAAATATTGATAATACATACCTTGAAGCCAATCCAGATAAAGATAACGATGGTGCATTTAAGCTAGAGAATTTCTTCATCAATGCCAACGGTAAATTAATTTATCAAGATATTGCTGGATTATGCAAAGTAGCAACCAAGGAAGAAATTATTGAACAAGGTTATAGCTTAAATCCTGGTCGTTATGTTGGTGTTGCCGAAGGTGAGCAAGAGAACAATGAGGATTTTGCTCTTAAGCTAACTGCATTACAGGAAGAGTTAGAGTTATTGAATGCCGAGGCGCATGAGTTAGATACTTATATTTCACAGAATGTTCTAAAAATCTTAGGAGGTTTGTGATGTCTGTAATAACTAAAAAATTGCATGAACTTGCAGATGTATTTTCGGGTTATGCATTCAGAAGCGAGGATTTGGGCGAACAAGGGATTCCTGTAATTAAGATTAAAAATGTAAATGATAAAATAGTATATAAACAATGTGATCAATTTTTACCTATAAATTTTGTTACAGAAAGGCTAAAAAAGTACCTATTACAGAATGATGATATTTTGGTTGCGATGACTGGCCAAGGTAGCCTAGGTCGAATAGGTAAAATGATTAATCAAAAAGAGCAATATATTGTCAATCAACGCGTTGGAATCGTGCGCCCTAAAGTTGAAGATGCCTCTATTGCTGGATATCTATTTAGCGTATTAGCTCTAGACGAGTTTGAAGATCGTCTTTATTCACTTGGAGCTGGAGCAGGTCAACCTAATGTCAGTGCTGTCGATATAGGCAATCTTGATATTCCATATCTGAGTAGATCATCAAGAATGTTTATAGCGAAAATTAGAACTAGTTACGACGCTCTTATCGAAAACAACAACCGCCGTATCACTATTTTAGAAGAAATGGCACAATCGCTTTATCGCGAATGGTTTGTTAACTTCCGCTATCCAAACCACGAAGACATTCTAGATGCAGATGGTAAACAAAAACTCATCGACTCGCCTTTAGGTGAGATACCTGAGGGTTGGGAAATAAAATATATTAAGGATATTGGATTTATAAATACAGGTAAAACTCCAAGTAAGAAAAAAGAAGAAAATTATAGTTCCAGAGATATTCCTTTTATTAAGACACCGGATATGCATGGAGGTATGTTTATAATAAAAACTAAAGAAATGTTATCCAAAGTTGGAGCCGACTCACAAAAAAGTAAATATATACCAAATTGGGCAATTTGTGTTAGTTGTATTGGTACGGCAGGAGTCGTGTCAATAAGCACTCAAATATCCCAAACTAATCAGCAAATAAATACATTTATACCGAAAAGTAAAAAGCATACAGAGTTCATGTATTTCTCATTTAAATCTTTAAAGCAGACTATACAAAATTATGGTGCTACTGGAGCGACTATGACAAACCTTAGTAAAGGTAAGTTTGAAGCTTTAGAAATTGTGTTTCCAGAAGAATCACTGTTAGTTAATTTTCATCGGATTACAAATCCTATCTTTAAACAAATTCAAGTTTTATCATCCAAAAATGAAAATCTAAAACAACAGCGCGATATATTGTTGCCAAAATTAATTTCAGGTCAAATTCAGTTGAAGGAATAAATCATGGATAGAAGGAGCTCCACAACGCTAATATCATCTATTGCGATTTTTATAAGCGGTTACACGCCGTTATTTTTGATCATGATTATTAAAGATATTCAGACTATTAGTTGGTGTATATATACGCTTCCTTCCACGTTTTTAAACGTTAACCAATTAAAATTACCTATAGGCTTAGTATTTAAAAATGTGAATATTGTTTGCGGCTTATTAATTATCGCTTTGTTGAGTCTATCGATGCTTTGGTTTGTTCTAAAAAATATTACTAAGAAACCCTTTGATATTATAATAATTAAAGCGAAAAGTCGTTCGAGTGAAGTAGTAAATTATACCATCCCGTATATGATTTCATTTGTCGCTTTTGATCTTAGTAAATGGCAAGACTTACTTTCTCTAATGCTATTTTTAAGCATTCTATGCCTATTGTCCATCCGTAGCCAAAGTATCTTTATAAACCCTATATTAGCTGCTTTAGGTTATGGGCTTTATGACGTTACTTATAAAGAAAATAGCAATGAAAAAGAGTGTGTGATGTTATCGATAAAAGATCTAGCGGTTGGAGACGCTGTTAAGTATAAGAAGCTCAATAATTATATGGGTATAATTCACAAATAAAGGGGTTATCATGCAGAAAAAGTTAAAACTCTTAGAACGAATTAAGGCAACTAAGTTTGAAGAACTCGAATGCCGGTTATGGGTGATAAAGAAGAATAGCAGAAACGGTCAAAATACTTATAGGGCACTTTATGCGGAAATTGATGGACTTGATACAGATCTAAAAAATGTTCTTAAAACATTTTTCAATGGTAATGGAGGAATCATATCACCAATAAATAATTTGTATACCTATGCTGTATTGACTTCAGATCTAGATGAAGATCAAGCATTAATCGACAGTAAGGCGAATACTGATTTTGCAACAATTATTGAAAAAATTGAAAATGGCGCAGATAACTCTCCTGTTATAAAAATTGAAGAATTTAATGATGCCTGGGCGTTGATCTTTGAATTTAAAAATGATGAACATAAATTTTATGGATTTTCAAAAGTAAAAGGTGGCTGGAAGCTTAAATCTGCGAAAAAAATAAAAAGAGTAATATTTAACGAAGGACAGTTCAAAAAACTTGAAATAGATAACATATTTTCGTTCAGAGATTCGATTGATTTTGTCGCAGTAGGTGAAGATGTCTTTATAAGAGATAAAGCAAATTATGAGCTTGGTTTGAATATTCGTGAAGGCTTAATAGCAAAAAGAGATTTACTAGTCGATGCATTTCATAAGAACGGTATTATTGCGAGTGTTGATGACTTAAAACTGGCAATAGGTACAAACAAAACCTTACTTCGTCGCTTGGTAGCAACAGAACAAAAAAGGAATTTCGAAGACAAGAATTTTATTGAGCTAATGAGGAGTGCGATAAGTGAACACAATTTTGATCTTAACGATAATGGAAACGGGCAGTTCGTAATCAATGAAAACAATGTTGATCTATTTCTTAAGCTTGTTAATGATAAACGATTTATTTCATTGATTAAAAAGGAAATGGTAGATGCGGATGTTGTTACGCCTGTAAACAATGCAAATGAATAAGATAGAAGGTTAAAATGACTTATTCTGAAGATGCTTTAGTAGAACAACCAACCATTAACCTTTTCTCAGAATTAGGTTGGGAAACTGCAACGTGTTGGGATGAGGTTTTTGGTTCTCCTAAAAATAGTGGGCTAGTTCAAAATCCGTTATTTTTTGGCAGAGAAACCCGCAATGATGTAGTGTTATTTGCAAGGTTAAATATAGCATTACAAAGATTAAATCCTGAACTCAATCATTCAGTTATTCAGGAAGCTGTTGATGAAATTGCACGTGATAGAAGCGCGATGACTCCCGTAGCCGCAAATGAAGAAGTCTATAATTTATTAATTCATGGCTATACCTATATAACTAATGCTGACGATGAAGAGGACTGTGTTGTTAAATTCGTAGATTGGTCAAATACCAGCAATAACGACTTTTTGCTATGTAGTCAAATGAGTATTACTGGAGAAATTGAAACTCGTCGACCTGATTTAATTGGTTTCGTAAACGGACTCCCAATTGTTTTTATAGAACTGAAAGCAAGCCATAAAAACCTATTAACAGCATATAAAAATAATCTATCTGACTACAAAAATACTATCCCCCAACTATTTGTTTACAACCAAATTATTATTCTTTCGAATGGTGTACAGTCAAAAGTGGGTTCTATATCTAGTCAATGGGAGCACTTCGCAGAATGGAAGAAAATAGAAAGTGAAAATGAAAAGCGAAGAGTTAGCTTAGAGGTTGTCATACGTGGGGTTTGTGAACCAACCCGCCTATTAGATATCGTTGAAAATTTTACACTCTTTGTTAAAACAAATCGTAACATAAAGATTATTGCTAAATATCATCAATACCTAGGTGTAAATCAAGCATTAGCAGGTCTGAGTAGCGTTAAAGAAAGGGCTGGGCAATTGGGGGTTTTTTGGCACACTCAAGGCAGTGGTAAAAGTTTTTCGATGGTTTTTTTCTGCAAAAAGGCATTCCGTAAATATAATGGCAACTGGACTTTTGTTTTGGTCACAGACAGAACAGATCTGGATGACCAGATATATAAGACATTCAATTCTGTTGGGATAGTAACTGAAAACTGCCAAGCGGATACGGGAGCTGAACTTAAGCTTTTACTAAGTGCAGATCACCGTTTTGTGTTTACCTTGATCCAAAAATTTAAGGGAGATGAGAAAGGTGATTATCCTCTACTTTCCGAGCGCGATGATATCATTGTAATTACAGATGAAGCACATCGCAGCCAATATGCTTTATTGGCTATGAATATGCGTAGCGCAATGCCTAATGCTTCATTTATAGCGTTCACGGGCACTCCCTTATTAGCAGGAGAAGCAAAAACACAAGAAGTATTCGGTGATTACATTAGTATTTATAATTTTTCTGATGCTGTGGATGATGGAGCAACATTGCCGCTCTATTACGAGAATCGTGTACCCGAAGTTTCGGTATCGAGTGATACGTTAGGCGAAGATATTGCAGATCTACTTGATCAAGCAGATCTTACTGATGAGCAGCAGGCTAGGTTAGAAAATGAGTTTTCCAAAGCCTATCACATCATTACACGAGATGATCGATTAGAAACAATAGCTACAGATTTAGTTGAACATTATATAAATCGAGATCCTTTTACTGATGGTATGTTGGGTAAGGCGATGGTTGTTTCAATCGATAAAGCAACGGCTATCAAGATGTATGATAAGGTTCAACTTGCTTGGGAAGAAAAATTACAGAGCTTTAAATCACAGGCAAAAAAAGCTTCTGGCAGTCGATTACATAAACTTCAATTTCAAATTGAGCATATGGAAACAACGGATATGGCCGTTGTTGTTTCTGGTGGGCAAAATGATGATGCTCGGCTTGCTAAAAAAGGGCTAAATTACAAATTACATCGAGAACGTTTTATAAAAGAAAAATTAGATGAGAAGTTTAAAGATCCAGATGATAAGTTAAGAATAGTATTTGTTTGTGCAATGTGGTTAACCGGCTTTGATGCGCCATCAGTTTCTACACTGTACTTAGATAAGCCTTTGAAAAGTCACACGCTAATGCAAACTATCGCACGAGCGAACCGAGTTTATGAAGGAAAATCTGCTGGGCAAGTTGTTGATTACATAAATATTTTCAGTGCGTTACAGCAAGCATTAGGCTTGTATGGTAGCGGTTCAGAAGCTTGTACAGGAAAGAATATAGATAGTCCTGCAAAAGATAAATCGGAACTTGTAGTTGCTTTAGGCGTAGCGATCAATCAACTCATTATTTTCTTAAAAGGAGTTGATATTGACCTCAAAGAGATTGTGTTTGCCCAGGCAGATGATTTTGCCAAACTATCCTTATTAGATAATGCCAGTGAGATACTGCTTGCCCCTCAAAATAAACAAGAGTTCACATCTTTTTTAAGACAAATAAATCGAATTTTTAAAGCAATCATGCCTGATGATAGTGCGAATCAGTATGTACCCTACCGAATTGCTATCAATATTATCTATTCACAAATGTGCTTGAAATCAGGGTTATCTGTAGATGACGAAGATGTATTAGATGTTGTTCGTAACCAAGTTAATGAACTGCTAGATGAATCGATCTCAACCATTAAAATACAAAGTAATTTACCTGAACCTGTCAATATAGCCAATATAGACTTTGATGCGTTAGCTGAAATGGTCGCTGAGATTGAAAAACCAAAGCAGTCAGATGCTGAAAAACTTAAAAACCTTATTGAACGAAAATTACAGCCAATGGTGCTGAAAAATAAAACTCGCCAAGATTTACAAAAGAGATTTCAAGAACTTATTGAAGAATATAATTTAGGGGCATATACCGCAGAAGAATTTTTTAATCGCTTGAAAGACTATATTATCAAATTAAACAAAGAAGAAAACCGCTCAGTTCGTGAAGGTTTAACTGAAGAGGAATTAGCTGTATTCGATTTAATTGTTCAAAGAGCTCCGCTAACAGATAAAGAACGCAAACAAGTAAAGAAAATTGCAAGAGACTTAACTAATAAAATAAAACAATTTCTGGTTATTGATTGGCGAAAAAAACAAGGCAGTAAAGCAAAAATTAAAAATACTATTGCGGAAGTGTTAGATAATTTGCCTGAACCTTATAATGATGAATTATGGTCACAAACCTGTGATGAGATATACTTACATATCTTCGATAAATATCAAGGACAAAGTAATAGCGTTTATGCCTACTAGGCAGAAATATGTTATCAAAAATTTCCCCTATTTTTAATAAAATAAAAGTACATTACAAAATACTTAAGAGGAGCAATGTAGTGGATCTATTTCTATTGCTATCAAATAATATTTATAAATTATTTTCAACTGACCAAATATTTCATGCCGAACAAAGAAATGATGGTATTTATTTAAAAAAATCCGGTAGTGTTTCAGTCAAAAAAATACTAGACGTTATTAAAAATAAAAATTCAATTGCTGTTTATCAAAGAAATATAAATAACACCATTAAATGGATATGCTATGATTTTGACATATTAAAATCACAACTAAATGAAAACAGAGAAAATGCAAAAAAAGAATTATTTTTGACTGTAACTAATTTCTGTGAGTTTTTAGAACAGCATAAAATCCCCTATCTTATTGAACACTCAGGTAATAGAGGTATACATATTTGGATTACATTTAAACAGTCCATACCTTTTAATGTAAGTTATGACTTAGCCTCATTACTTTTACAAAAAGCAAGACTAAACTATAATTCCAATCTTATTGCAATAGATTTATTCCCAAGTTCGAACAAAAAAAGTGCAAATGTTGGTGCATGTGTCAAACTTCCACTATCGAAGCATAAAAAATCAGGTTATTACTCATATTTTATAAACAGCTACAAAGAATTAAATAATATTGTTTCGATAGATACACTATCACCAGAACTCATAAAAACTCAAAATGAAATTTTAGAAAGACATAATTCTACTGTTTTAGAGGAAATTGAACAGAAATTAAATTTATTTCTATCAAGAGAAAAGGATTTAAATTTTACTAACAGATATAAAAGAATCATTATTAATAAGTTAAATCTAGATGAACTTTTAAAGCATTGGGAGAAACAACCACCACTCACTAAATTAAAGAATAAAATCATTGAAGGGAACTTAAATAATCAAGAAAGGAAACTGCTAGTAGGTATTTTATTAAATGTATATGATATTAATAATACAAATATTGGCAAAATGATATTAATCCAAATATTAGAAAAACAAAAAAATTATAATGCAAGCACCACAAATAAAGCGATAAATAATCTTTCATCATACTTTTTTCCTAGTAAAGAACAGATAGAAGAGAGCTTAAAAGAGAGATTTACCAGAGATAATGCTAATTTACTTGATAGTATTTTTGTCCATGTTATAGGTTATAACCAAGGATACTTCGATTTTTGTAAATCAGACATTGAAATAACTCGAAATGCCGAAATTAAATACTTTTTTCAGAATGATGAAGCGCAATCAAGGAATATATTTAACCAACTAAACCAAATAATTCCTGATGAATACTTACAAATTGTGAATAAATTTATTGATGAATACCCAAACAGTGACATTAGCTATTATGTTCACGAAAGACATGAAAAGGATAAAAAAAGAGAACTAATTAGTTTAGATTGCCTAGAAAGAATAACGACAAGTCTTATTATGAAACAAATGCACTATTTTCTCGATTTTTCAAATAGCTCAAGTTCATTTGGTTATAGAATTGTTAAAGGATTTAAAAAAGGCTATATATTTGAGCCATGGTTATACCTTTGGATACAATTTTTATCTCAGATTTCTACCTCTATAAAAAATAAAAGTAACTTCGATTTTTATATTATTAAAACTGACATTACTTCATTTTATGATAACATAAACCATGATATCCTAAAAAGACTACTGCTTAATAACTCCCCCTTAGAAACCATACGTAATAAAATCAATGAATTAGATTCAGTATCAATTGAAAAATACAAAAAACTCATATCTATTTGTGTAGATATTTCAAAAAAAACCACAAATTCTGAAAAAGGTCTTCCTCAGGGACCTGCATACGCACGTTTTTTTGCAGAGTTATATTTAGCAGAAATAGATTCTAGTTTTGATGAATTGCTAAGTGACGGTTCAATAATATTGTACCAACGATACGTAGATGATATATTTATAATTTGCAGAAATGAAAATGAAGCAATTCAACAATTGAATTATTTGAATGACAAATTAAATTTTATAGGGCTTGAATTAAATAAAGTCAAAACATCAATAAAGAAAGTGAAAGATTTTTTACCTGATTTTAATGAATACCGTTCTCAATCAAAATACTCTGTCGATAAGATCTCCCATAACTTTCTCACTGCAACAGAAGAAGAAAAAAATTTTGCCGTTAATGAATTCATAAACCTTATGAATTCCCAATTCAATCATGAAGATTACTCTTTCATTTACTCTCATTTAAAAGATGTGGAACTTTTAGCTCCTTTCAAAAACAATCAAATTGTTGAAATAATTAATAATAAGATTGGTAGGGGAAGCTTGTACAAAAATTTATTTATCTATATACTTTCTAATGAAGATAACTGGCCTTATCTTGCCTCTACAAAAAAATTCACTTCATTACAGTCTGAAGTCCTTACATCAATAGCGATAAGTTTTATTGAAGAAAAAAAAATTCTTAATGAAAAAATTAAAGATCTATTTAGTAGATTAATTGATAAATTAACACCTTCTAAAATTGTAAATGAACATTTAATACAAATGAATTTATTAGTAGGATTGGATATAAATGAAGTAAAAATCCCCCCTAAAATAATACTTGATACTTTGAGTATTTTTCCTCACCAAATAAATACCCACTCGACAGATTACTTTCTTGATTATATCAACACAGAGATTAATAACTTACATGACAAATACAAATTTATATATATATTATATAACTTATCAAAAACAGATAATATAACTTCTATGCAATTAAACAAAATAGCGTCCTTATTTTTTTCATATTTCAGCAACAATATGAAAAATAAAGAATTTGACCGCATCGACAATTCAATAAATGAAGGAATTACTTATTCAATTAAATATTATTATTTGTTATCCCTTTTCTCATTATCTAATATAAACAACTCTCTTGATTTATTAAAAATGATGTGGAAGTATTGCGCACAATTATTCAATAATTTTGAGTTTGAAATAACTTCATACATTGATTACAATTGGATTCACCAAGTACGGTCAATCAGTATAGAACCTAAAAAACATCAAGTAATTTTGTCTTCTATTGTAGATGGTACAATATTTCGAGGAGTTTCAGATGAAAAGCATGTTTTTGAAAATTACCACTCAATGTTGTTAATTTCATTGTCTGACTCTGTAATAGAATTGAATTTCAATGAAATAGATAACCTCTTAGAAAAAAACATAAACAGCCTTTTGCAAAAAATTAAAAATGAATCGCTCTTTTATGACTGGATAATCAACAGAGATAAAACAAAATTATTCCCTAGCACGAGAGAGTGGTTCGATTGTAATATAATCCATAACAATACAATTATGCTCAGGCGTGGCAATGAAATATTGATTAGAAAACCCTTCATTTCCACCAGATGCAAAAATAACAAACTACCTAATTATAGTTATACAGAAAAAATTGAAAGCTATGACTCAAATGAACTATATACTGTCTCAGAAGTGATTTCCGAATTTAAATTAGATGAATTGATATCTTTTTTAAGCAAAGAAATTGAGATTGCTGAGAATAATGGTTTTCCTAATATATTTACCAATACAAAATTAGTAAGAAAAAATTCTCTTACGCCATTTACTTCCGAATTATTTTTCTCTAAGTATTATTTATTTGAAGAAAATAACCATTCAGTTTCATTTGTTGAAGCATCAAAAGATAAATTCGTCGAATTAATTTTTAAAAAATACTTAGAATTTAACACCAGCAAAAATATAGATATATATGAGAAATATATTTCTAAACTCCCAGACAGTGTTGAAATTACAATATTTATAAAGCAACTTGCTGAACAATTTTCTAAATTACATGTAAGCGACGATATATATTCTAATAATATTATTAATCTATGTGTAGCGTCAGCCTTTTATTCGAGCATAAATAAAGACATTACGTCTATGCAGAAAATTGAAGAATTCCAAAAATTTTATCATATAAATTCTTCAGATGAAAACTTATATGTATATTCAATCGATATTGATATGTCTATAAATGATTCATCACTCAATCTATTTATTGATTCAATTATTGCACCTATCAAAAAAACAAAAGAATCTGTTTATCCCAACTTAACTTTGGATATTGACAATATCATCAATGAATATTTACAAGGATTCCAAAAAATATTAGAAAAAACTGAATTAGATACCCCTATAAGCACTGAAGAGTTTAGCTTATGTCAAATCACCATTAAACCTTTAACAGAACAATTAATTTTAAATTCATCTCAAAAATTTAGTTTCGGCAATTCCAAAATCATCAATTATCATAATAATGCAATTGATGATTTATCGATTAATAACACATTTCATGTGAATTCTGCATCGCATATTTACCAATGTATTAAAAATGACGTTATTTACATTATTCCAATACCAAGCTACCTATCGAAAATGTACCAGTACATACAAAAAAAATTTAACAGCTTAAATTTAAAACACCCTAAAACTTATAGCATTAAAATAAATCAAACAGATTCAATAGAATATTCTGCAGAATTTGACCAAGCAATTAATGTTATTATGCATCACAAACAAATTACCCTTGATGAATCTAAAGACATACTCAGTAGATGGCTCAATGTATTTCCACATAAATTCAGAGAAATATTTGTGATATTGATAGCTTCGCATCAGTATATGACTAAAAGAGAAATTGATGATTTTTGCGATAAAGTTCTTCATTTAGTGAAAAATAATGTAAATGTAATGATGATTAAAAAAATTGAAGATCATAATGGCACAATTAGATGCTTTCACACTAATACAAAATTGAGTAGAAAGTTAGCATATTTAACACCAGATTCAATTGACTTAATCAAATCCGATGAATTATCATTAGCTGTTGATGTTATAATAAGTGGATCCCAAATTTGTGATGCAATGAAATTTTATTTCAGTGATGGAAATAATAATAAAAATCATTTCGATATAACTGCAGATAAGAGAGAACACTTCAAAAAGAATGCTACTTTAATCAAAAAAATTAATATATATTGTATTTTATATACTCAGCAAGGGATAGATAATATTAAAAATACATTATTGCAATTAATACCTACCCTTAACAGTAATAATATTGAAGTCGTACACGGTAAAGATGTTGGAGATAATGCTTTTTTTGGAACTACAACTTCTATAGGCAATCAGCACAAGAATAAAATATTAGATATACTTTCTAATGAAGAGGAATGTCAGGAAATTTACAATTTATTAGCATCTCCTAACAGAAATCCTAGCAAGTTTAAAAGGCATTGTGTTTTAAATAAAACTAAATTGAATAATATGAATTTAATAGCTAGGTATAAGTCACTACCTAAAAAAAGTTTTGAATTTTTATATTTGGGGTTAAAAACTAATGATCAACTGCACCCATTCGATCGCATACTCGAATCAGGTGAATTCAAATGAGAACTGCTTAACTACTAATTTTTCCACTTATGTCTGTTATTGCTAGACTATGCCTTGAGTACTAATGAATGATACCTATATAGGTATTTTATAAAAATAAGTTAGCCATGGTATCATGCTTAATAGGCAGATTTGAGTCTAAATATAACACTATGTAAAGCTTATTGCAGGAGGGTTTAATAAAATTTGTTTAACCGTACAAAGCCAACAGCAAGGAAAAAATTAATATTATGCCAGGGGGGGATTAAACTTTAAGTTAATGATAAAAAAGCGAAATGATATCTGTTGACATTTAGGTATTTTCCAGATCTAATGAGTAGATAACTTTACTTAGGAAATTTCATGGAAATTACAAATCTTTTTGACAATATTGAAGAAACAAGATCGACCATTAACCAAAAATACCCTGTCGCAGAAATTGCTTTTTTAGTCATTTCCTCTTTTATATGTGGCTATAATAATTGGCACTCGATAACTCGTTTCGGTGATGCAAATTTGGACTGGGTTAGAAAATTTTTCCCTTATGCAAATGGAATACCTACACGGCATAATATTGCTAGAATAATCAGGTTGATAAAGCCTGAATCATTGAATGAATTATTAATTAATTAGGCCAAAAGCTATCAATCTAACATGCTAGAAGAACAGCAACAATCAACTGATAATAATAACAATAATGATGGTAGCACTCCAGAAAATACATTCGTTAATTTAAAAAGAATTATTGCTATTGACGGTAAAGATGTAAGAGGTTTACAAGCTCACACTGGTGAAGTTCTTAATGTTGTATCGGTACAAGATATCGGCCTTGGTATTACAATGAGTACCGAAATGGGCCTTGGAAAAGGTCAAGAAATTGAGATGGTAAGAAATGTTTTGAACACATTGAATTTAAAAGAATGTGTGATTACTTTAGATGCATTACACTGCCAAAGTGAAACAATTAATACCCTAGTCAAACAAAAAGCAACAGCACTGATTCAGGTTAAAGCAAATCAAGGTAAATTGCATGAATCTATTGATGCACAATTTCAAGATCTTTGGTCACTACCTGAATCAGAGCAAGGCGCGGCAAAAGAAGAAAGTACAGAACATGGGAGAAATGAACAGCGTGATGCATACGTTTTACCGATTAAGTTAAATGATAAATTATTGAAGAAATGGCCTCATCTTAATACAGCGATCGCAATCGTCAGAGATCGACAAGTAAAAGGTAAAATAGGAACTTATTCAACATCTTATTATGTCTGCACAAGTGAAATAACAGCAGAGGAAGCTCTTAAAATAGTTCGTCAGCACTGGGGTATAGAAAATAAGTTACACTGGGTATTAGACGTGACACTTAAAGAAGATCAGAGCGCTGTTCATGATAGAATTGCAGCAAAAAATTTAGCTTCACTGAGAAGAGTTACACTCAATTTATTACGAGTAACCCCTCTTCTTGAAAAGAAAAAGGAAGCACCGATGACAGCAAAAATGATGAAAGCTGTATTTGATATTAATTTTAGAGAATCGGTCATATTAAATTTAGCACGAGGGTAATTTCGCATGGTTTTTACTTACAAAAGCTGACAAAAATTTAATCCCCTCCTGAATATTATGCTAAGCAACATTATTATACGAATCCGAGATTTTTAATATCTATGGCAATCCAAAGGTTTAATTGTTCAGCATGCGCCTATAAGTATAATCCTCAATTGATTGAAGTTATGCTCTGTTTGATAATTTTAGTGATTGTCTTTATGCTTTTATCTGGTAAGAACTAATTAACACTAAGCTTTGTTTAAACATTTTCCAAGCAAATTATTTGTTGGTATATTTGTTGGTACAACATACGCCTCTATTATTTAATACAATTAAAACAGTGAATTACTAAAAATGCAAGTCCCGTCTTCGTTATGGTATCGGAATTAACGACTTTAACGGTGATACCTTGTTCAAAAATAGTGCAATTGCCTTACCAGTAATCATTGCCTATTTGTCCTATCCAGACTTCCAAGCATCCTTCACCACAGCTGCTCAAATTGAGCGTCCCTGCAACATGTTCAATGATCCCAGCTTGATACTCATGAAACAACGGAACTTATCAAGATAGCATGTAATAGGTATCCATCAGGTCGCCCATCGCGATAACGTCGATAGACTTTTGTTATCAAAAAACCGATCACGGTTAATGTGAGAGCTTGGCCGGTTAAAATTCCAAATACTATTCCAATGAAAAGCGGTGCGACTTCATCGGCACTCCAAAATAAAAAATGTGGGGGTTCATCAATATGCTGTGGTATGTCGATCAGTTTCATCTCTTCTCCTGTAGGGTTAAAAAGATGGAATGATGCATGAATATGAAGAGTATCGAGGCTGAGTTAAATGCATTTTTTGTGCAGATGTTTACACATGCATTAAACGAATCAGTTAGAGGCAGTCACCATCAATAACAAAATATAGGATAATCCAATACAGGTTATCCTATGTTCATTACACAAATAGTTATTGTGAATTTATGGTATGTGACATTTTAATATCGCGCGGATAAGGCCATAAAGCAATTTCCGAGTCATTAATCACCAAACATAAATGGGTGTATTGTCGAATTTGATTTGTACTGTCGTGCATTCCACCGCGAATGCCGTTATCAGTACCTTTAACTTCGTCTAAGTATTTTTCAATCAAAGGCGGGCATATCAAGTTCGTACCATTAAGTCGAAATAGGCGGATTGCATTAACATAGATAAATTTTTCATCAACCTTAAAACCTTTTCCCCAAATGGTCTGATCAAACATGGTTGGTAAATAGTTTTCACGATTAATTTTATATTGTCTAACATCTGCTTGTACCATGCCTAGAGCAGTAAGGGCTTTAAAGTTGATTTGACGGCCTTTGCCTAGCAATAAAACAATCATCATTCCGAAAAAAAGTACAAGAAATAAACTAATCACACCTTTTTTCCATTTAATCATTCTTAAAGCAAGATTTTCAGGATTTTCTGGATTTTCTGGATTTTCTGGATTTTCTGGATTTTCTGGATTTTCTGGATTTTCTGGATTTTCTGGATTTTCTGGATTTTCTGGATTTTCTGGATAGTTTGATTCAAACACCATCACCGGAACAAGTGAAACGAATAAAAGAAAGAGCATAATTCCCAAAAAAAATAACATATTACAAGAATCCACTTCTTCATTGGAGCGAGCAGCATCACTAATGTATATAAAAAATGGAAATAGAAATGTTAGATTAATGCTTACCATCAAAAAACAAAAAATCACGAAATTTTTAAATCTATCCTTTTTTATTTTTAGCTTTAAATAAAGAATAATTGCAACAACAATAGGCATAAATGCATATGCTATCCATATAAAAATTTGATACGGATGAAATAAATAAATACTTAAAAATAGAAGTGTAGAAAAGCCTAACCAAAAAAAATAGTTGTATATTTTTTTTAAATATCCTTTTTTAACCATTGATGTATTTATCTGAATAAAAGAATAATAAATGATACTAGGCATAAATAATATCAAACAAATTAACAAGAAAAAAATCACTGATGCAATAACAAGCCACAATAAATCGATAGGATTACTAACAATAGCCAAATAAAATAGATCTAATCTATTCAAGTGGTATAAATAATACCAGGTAAAAAATACACCTATACCTACCAACATGCTAATAAAATATTTCATATATTTCAAAGTAATATCCTCATTCATTTAGTTGATTTATTTGCGATAAAATCTACCGCTTACGATTAGAACTTCCTTTTAATAAAAATGCTACGTATTATAATAAAACTAAATTAATTGAATTTGCTGTCAACGTTGAACTTTAATTTAGGAATAGTTATAGACGGATTTAATTCTTATTGGATAGAATGAAAACATCCCTCTACCGCTTGAATAAACTCAAAAATATAGAGAGATGTTTTTTGATGTGGGATTCAGTTTCACCCGTTTTTGAAGATGCTTGATTGCAAACCCAAGTATGAGGATTGAAACCAGCATAATTGATGGAAAGAACAAGATTGGCAAAACAATTGAAGCCAGCAGACCAGACAACATTACGACACACAGCACGCCGTTCGCTTGCAAGCTGTAACGGTGCATGACTTGTAATCCCCCCTAAAAATAATAAGAGCTAAAAATGGGAAGTATTACATTATTACACTATAATCAGGAAAACCCTTAGCAAATACCTATCAAAAATACAACATCCTTTTCTACCCCTTTAATTGTATTTACAGTGCTTAGAGTAAGACCATCATCTGTATTATTTTCACCTTATACTGTTGATTGTGAATTACCTCGATTCGTTAAATGTTAAACGGAAATTTTGTGAGACGTTTCAGGAATTCTGACTAGAGATCGCCTCTTGGAAAAGTGGATAGAATGATTTAAATGCAGGAACAAAAGTAAAATTAAATTTACTTTTAATATTTATAAGTTAATTTAATTTAACTTTGTTTTGGTGTCTCATATTAGTAGAACTTGCAAGATAAAATTATTAATGTAAAATTAAATTAACTTTAATCCTATTAAAGTAAACTATAATTAACTAAATATGATAAAATTGGAGTGTAATTAACTTATGAGCGTAAAAAAACATAGAGTAAGTACGATTCCTGCTGCCGCATTACAACATTTTGCGACACTACTCAATATCGCAAGAAAAGAAAAACAATTCACAATAGAAGATTTGTGTGCAAGAGTGAATACATCTAAGCCCACAATGCTCAAAATTTTGAAGGGAGATTCAACGGTTAAAATAGGTATATATTTCGAAACAGCGTGGATTTTAGATGTGCCATTATTTGAAGCTGATCCACAACGATTTTCGGCACAAAAGCGTTTGATTGAAAAAATTGATACACTTTTACCGACTCGTGTATTATCTAAGAAGGAGATTGTTGATGATAATTTCTAATCGAATGTGTTATGTCTGGAAATGGATTAGTACTCAGCCGACGCCAGTAATTTGTGGTCGACTCAATATAGACGAACTAGGGAATCAAGTCTTTACTTATGGTGCATCCTACTTGCGAAGAAAAGATGCTGAATCTATATATATAGATGAATTGCCACTTAAGCAAGGAATTCAGTATCCAAAAAATGGAATGTCTATTTTTTCATGTTTACGTGATGCTGCTCCTGATGCTTGGGGTAGGCGTGTTATCAATAGTCAACTGATGGGACGAGATTACAATGGCTATCTAGATGAGATAACCTATTTGCTAAATTCTGCATCTGATAGAATTGGTGCATTAGACTTTCAGGAATCATCGACAAATTACAAATCAAGAGAAGCTGATGGTTCAACTTTAGATGAATTACTGCGAGCTGCTGATATTATTTCAGCTGGTGAGAAGATAACACCCGATTTAGATAATGCACTGATGCATGGTACCTCACTCGGAGGTGCGAGGCCTAAAGCAATGATAAATGATGGGAATAAAAAATATATCGCAAAGTTTTCAGCGTCAAATGATAGTTATGACATAGTTAAATCTGAATATATTGCCATGCAATTAGCTTCAATCGCAGGCATAAGTGTGGCTAATACACGATATGCTAAGTCATTAGGTAAAGATGTTTTATTAGTTGAGCGTTTTGATAGATCTTATAAAAATACTAGTTGGTATCGTCGTCCTATTGTATCAGGATTGACAGTGCTCAATTTAGATGAAAATTGGGCTAGAGAAGCCTCCTACATAACGCTTGTTCGACAAATAAAAAAAAATGGCGTGAATTTTTTAGCTGATAGTATCGAACTATTTAAACGCATGGTTTTTAACGTATTGATAGGAAATACAGATGATCATGCAAGAAATCATGCTTTTTTTATTGAAAATGACAAGATAACTTTGACTCCTGCCTATGATATTTGCCCTCAAAACAGAATGGGAGGAGAGGCTAGTCATGGAATGAAGCTTGATGAAAATAGTAATTTATCTTTATTAGCTTTATGCCTATCCACATGTGAAGATTTTAATATTACAAAAACTCAAGGTGAAGAAATAATAATTGATCTGATACGAGTTATTATTCAAAACTTTGATAAAGTATGTAACGAGATAAATGCTTCATATTTGACCCGTAAGTTACTTTTTCGCCGTGTTATTTTAAATCCTTATATATTCAATCAATGTGAATGGATTGGCGCAAAATTCAACCTTTTAGATAACAACTTATAATTGGCGTCTTTTATTGGCTATGTATGTTCTAGGGAATCATTTCTTACCATAGATAGCAATAAAAAATCATTGAGAAGTTGTAATACTGGGCAAATTTAAAGTACACCTCATTAAAGGTGTTCAAGTTTTTATGCCGTCCGATAACCGCACTTTTTAAATTGTCGCACAATACGGTTTTAGGGTCCCCTCCCCATCCAATAACGGCTTAAATATGAACTCGTACAAAACTGTCAAATTGCATATTCAGCATAAACTTGACAAAGATACGTCTAGAATATTAGAGCAGCATCATTAAAGCCCTAATTTTAGGCGATGTTGCCAACTGCAATAGGCAAAATACGCACACCAATTTGAATTTGGCAATTAATTTCTTCTAATACTGGCAAGTTAATTAGACCATAAGCAGCCCTATGAATTAGGATAGTTTTTAATAATTTTATAGTACACTATCATTAAATAATAGGAGATTTAGAAAAATGGCTAACCCAAAATTTTCAGATGAATTTAAAATGAATGCAATTAAATTAGCTAATATCCGAGGAGATTGTTCTCTGAAAGATATAGCTAAAGAACTCAATATATCCAAAAGCATCTTTAGATGCTTAGCTTAAAAATCATAGAGAACAATTAAATCAACTCTCTTCTGATAGTAAACACTAGTCAGCTCAAGAAAAATTATTAGCCATTGCAGAATCCCATGCTTTAACTGGCGAAGAACTCAGCCAATGGTGCCGTATGTAGGATATTTTTTTGAACATCAATTAAAGTCTTGGAAAAGGGAGTTTATTGAGAGTTCTGAAAAGAAAAACAGTAATGCACAAACTACTGAATTAAAAACACTTAAGGACAAGAACAAGGCACTAGAAGCCGATTTTAAAAGGAAGAATAAAGCATTGGCAGAAAGTGCTGCGTTGTTAGTGCTTTCAAAAAAGTTCAATACGTTGATTTCGGGAGAGTACAATTCACCGAAACATCAACGCGCATTAAACTATTAGAGTTAATTGGTGAAACTGTTGCTTCTAGCGCCAGAGCTTTTAGATGATGTGAGGTGATAGGTCTCTTCTATGCAACCTACCTCACGGAACTTGTCAAGATAGTTGTTAGTTATTTATAATTTTTACATACTAAGCTACACCGTTTGTTT
>NZ_JBHLXE010000053.1:0-640 GCF_042432445.1 Thorsellia kenyensis
GCTACCCGTCACTGTCGGTGTGGTATCTAATGTTGCGATTGGATCAACAGAGACATTGCCCACCGGTGGCTCTTTATTGACTATCACATTTTGCGATGCCTGACCTGAGATGTTACCCGCTTCATCAATCACACGCACTTTCACATCATAACCATCAAGTTTATCCGCCAAGAATTCACTGGTGTTGTCATAAGTCCAATTTCTACCCTCAACCGTAGCTCGTCTCCAAGTCAGACCGCCATCTAAACTGATTTCGACAAACTCATCAACCGCCAACTCTGTTGAAACACGTCCATTAAAGATCAGCGTATTATCCGCTGTGTTAAAGTCGTTATCTATGTTGGTGTCTGTGCTTATCCCTTCAATTGAGATAGTGGCTTCAGTCACTTGAGTATCAACCGTTAACTCGCGCTCATGCTCTGCACCCGGTGTACCAAACTGGTTAACGATTTGCGCTTTGATGGTATATGTGCCATCAAGCAGCGTGTTACTCGTCAAGTTCAAGGTCCAACCTTTACCATCTGGGTTAACCGTGGCACGTAAGTAGCTCACACCACCGTCTAAGCTCACACGAATGTACTCGCCTACACTTAAGTTACGATCAATCGTACCGCTTAAAATGACTTTGTTGTCATTCGTT
>NZ_JBHLXE010000054.1:0-1549 GCF_042432445.1 Thorsellia kenyensis
TGAACCGTTCACCACGTTGCCTTTAACATCTCCCTCGCTGTCTTCAGCAATAAAGGTTGGCTTAGCCGGTGGTGTGCGGTCATAGTTGATAGCATACTTCGCTGTCTCATCCGAAGTCTGGCTCGCTGCATCTTCTGCAAGCGCTGTGATGTTATAAATGCCATCATCTGTGATGACACCATCCGGTAAATCTAATCTCCAGTTACCTTGTGCATCCGCCTGTGTTTCTGTTGCATACTTCTCATTGACCTTGATAATCACTTTCACACCAGGTGACGCGGTACCACGAATCGTCAGATTCTTATCATTAGTCACACCTTCTGGCTGTATGGTCTGTGCACTGTTACCAAAATCATCAATCACTTCTACGATAGAAGGTTGAACTGGCTTGGTCGTAATGACATTAAATGCCCACTCAGTCGTCTTCTCTCCTTCAATACCAGAGGCACTCACTGGCGCGGCTCTCAGTTTATGCTCACCACCTGATAAGAATTCAATTGGGGTATAAGTCCAATCACCGTTCGCATTAACAGGGACTGTGGCAACTAATTCATCATCCATATAGATGTTGATGAATTTAATCGCCTCTGAACGTACGCTCCCTTTATATTCAGGTTGTCTGTCATTGGTAAAGCCACCTTTTTCAATGGTGCCCGTCACGGGTTCTTGATCATCATATAAATCAATGTCTTCAGGACGTAAAGCAATCGGCTTATCTAAACTTATTTCAAAATTCACTTCTGATTGTGGGCCATAAACACCCGATGGGCTCACAGGAGAAATCGCAATCTTATGTTTGCCTTTCGCCAACTCGTCAGTGATTTGGTAAGTCCATGCATTGCTTGTCACAGATGCACGGCCTACTTCTTTACCATCCACGAATATCGCCACCTCAGACACGCCTGTAGGTACTCGACCCTCTAACGTAGGTAATGTATCATCTGTGAAATCTCCTTCATTGATGGGACCTGTGAATTGGCCCACATCATCGAGAAGCTGCCATGAACCCACTTCCAGCGATTCTGGTGCTTCTGTGCTGACAATTAAGTCAAATCCTTCAGTAGGTACAAAGTCAGTCAAGTTACCGGCTTTATCTGCCGCCCTGAATTGAATGCTATAACTACCATCAAGAAGGGTTAAATCTGCAGGTAACTCAAAGCTCCATTGACCATTTTGACCCACAAATACAGGAGGTGTTAATGATTTAAGCTCATTATTAATGTAAAGCTTGATTTCAGCCCCAGGCTCACCACGTCCTTCAAATGTAGGGCGTGTATCATTAGTGATGGCCCCTGAGTTAAGCTTAATATTGCCTTTCTCACCATTAGGATTCGGCTCAACATTATCAATCACATTATCTAATGTTAATTGATTTTCAGGAGAGGTACTGACTTCGGTATCAACGATTAACTCAAAACCTGCTGCAGGAACAAAACCCGTCAAGTTACCCGCTTTATCTTCAGCTCTAAATTGGATGTTATACGTACCATCAACCAGCGCAAGCGTCGTTGGTAATTCAAAACTCCACGAACCATCTTCTTTGACAAAA
>NZ_JBHLXE010000055.1:0-1107 GCF_042432445.1 Thorsellia kenyensis
GTCGTTTGTGCATGGCTGTTTTTCTTTTCAGAACTCTCAATAAACTCCCTTTTCCAAGACTTTAATGTAAGCATCCGAGGAACGCATCTAGAGTAAGCCTATAAATTCACTAAAATAAGCATAATTTCAACCAATCGAGGATTATGCTTTATGAGAAAATACACAATACAAGAAAAAATCGCGCATTTAGAAGCACGCGAAGCCTCTGGGCTTAAAATGGCTGATTATGCAGCTTTGCATAATATCAATTTTAACTCCTTTAGATGTTGGCCTTATTACGTAAAAAAGGCTTTATCTGCTAAATCTATTAACTCCATACATGAAAAATCTGTACATGCCACGGATGTGATTGAGGTTGAAATCATCAATAGTGCGTCCAAAATTGATACTTCTACGACGCTAGTATCACAAAGTGCGCCACAAACAGCCACACTTGTGCCTGTTAAAGTGCTAGAACCTAATCGAAAAGTGTTATCCCAAACTCACAAGGATAAACCTGCAGTATTCCCAGAAATTAATATGCAAAAAAAATGTCATCCAGACAAGCCTAATATTCATGAATCTGATTTTCAACAACCAATACCTGAGGTAACGGTTATCTTACCCTCTGGTTTGCAGGTTAAATGCGATATTGTTTTACTGGAACGGGTTATAGGAGTTGTGTCATGATTCACTCCAATTCTATTTATTTTGTAACAGCTCCCATTGATATGCGTTTGGGGATGGGCCGTTTGACTACTTTTTTGCGGGTTAATTTCCCAAACAAATGTTTCTCAGGTGCGTTATTTATTTTTACCAACCGCCAACGGAGTATGTTCAAATTAATCAGTATGGATTCACATGGTATTTGGTTATGCCAACGCAAATTACACCAAGGTAATTTTCCTAAATTTCAAACTGAACAATCTGAACTGATTTTGACACAAGAGCAATTTAATTGGCTGTGTAAAGGGTTCGATTTTTCTAAAATTGAAGGGTTAAATTTAGCTAATTTTAAACACTAAAAATCGTCATTTCTCATCACTTAAAAGTCAAGTAAGCTGTTGTTTTTTATTTATTTAAGTGATTAATTTTGGTATAATTACACCTATGAAAAATCAATCAAAA
>NZ_JBHLXE010000056.1:0-2516 GCF_042432445.1 Thorsellia kenyensis
GCTTTGGTCATCCTATTCAGAGGCTAATATCATTGCAGAGCCTAATGCACCAGGTAACCAAAAGCCAATCATCATAGAAAGTGCTAATGGCACGCCACAAGTCAATATACAAACGCCCAGTGCCTCAGGGGTATCACGTAATAAATATTCCCAATTTGATGTCAATCAAAAAGGCGTAATACTCAATAACGCCCGTAAGCCAACAAGTACTGAGCTTGGCGGTATGGTTGATGCCAACCCTTTTTTAGCGACAGGGGAAGCTAGGATTATTTTAAATGAGGTGAACAGTAAAAACCCTAGCCAGTTAAATGGTTTTGTTGAAGTTGCCGGTAAAAAGGCGCAAGTGATTATTGCTAACCCAGCAGGTGTGACCTGTGACGGTTGAAAATGGTGCCGTCACAGGGTATCAAGTCAATGACGGTAAAATTGTCGTTCAAGGTGCGGGACTTGATAGTTCAAGACAAGATAAAACAGATTTGATTTCACGGGCGGTTGAAGTGAACGGTGATGTGTGGGCGAACGACTTAACCGTGACAACAGGTCAGAACCAAGTAGATGCGGCTAATGAAACCCAGACTAAAAATGCTGTACAAAGTGAGCAAAATAGACCCTCCGTTGCGATAGATGTGTCTGATTTAGGGGGAATGTATGCAGGTAAAATTCGCCTGGTGGGTACCGAACAGGGTGTAGGGGTCAAAAATACGGGGGAAATTGGTGCATCAGCCGGCAGTATCACCATTACTGCAGATGGCAAGCTAGTTAACACTGGCTCTATACAAGCGAAAGGTGATGTTTCCATGCGTTCGCAGAGCCGTGATATTGATAATAGTGGCACCCTGTATGCAGAAGGAGATATTGCCTTACAATCCACTTCACTGACTAACCAAGGTCGCATTGAAAGTCATAAGAACACCCGCATTGATAACCAATCACTGAATAACACAGGAGACATCCAAAATAAAGGGTCACTCACTGTGAGTGCGAAAAATGTGAACAATAAGGGAACCCTTTATGCTGAAAAGGATATCGCCCTGAATGCTGAGTCGATTGATAATGCCGGCACATTGGCTTCAAAAGGTGACACGACGCTTGATAGCCAAAACTTAAATAATACGGGGCGCATTGTTGCCAATAAACACCTTAACATTGAGGCTAAAGAGACCCTGAATAATGCGGGTGAAATGGCTGCGGGTGAAGCCATTGTCATTGAAACAAAGCGCCTCTCTAGCCCAGGTAAAATCCAATCAGAAGGAGATGTGACGCTCAGCCTGAGTGAGGGATATCAACATACAGGGAGTATGGTAGCCAACGGAACGCTCACGTTAAACGCTCAGGGGGCTATTGAGAATTTAGGCACGTTTTGGGCGGCCAAACAAGCCAATATTAACGCCTTATCATTCAACAACCACGCAGTCGGTGAAGTGACCGCAGGTTGGGCTAAGCTAAACCTGACAGAATCTCTCACCAACCGAGGATTGATTGATGGGCTTACTACGACGATTCAAACCGAAACATTGACTAATATCGGCTCAGGGAGACTCTATGGGGATGTGATAGCTCTAGAGACTCATACCTTACAAAATCTCAGTGAAGCAGATAAAAGTGCAACGATTGCAGCCCGAGAGCAACTTAATATTGGTACAACCGAGCTCTTAAACGATTGGCACAGTTTACTCTACAGTGGGGGTAATCTCGCCATAGGGGGGAGCTTAACTGATGATTATAACGTCAGTGGCGCTGCATCAATTGTAGAAAATCACAGTGCTCGGATTGAATCTCTAGGCGACATGCATATCAATAGCAATTATTTACTGAATGCGAATGATAAGCTAATCATCACACAAGAAGAAACCAGTCGAACCAATCACCATGAAGCGGGTTTATGGGGAAGCCCTATCCTATACGAATACGATGAGATAGGACGCCGTAAGGATAAATATGGTGTTACGCACATTACAGTACCAACCGGTGCAACAAGTAATGACTGGCAAGAACGGTATTACACCCGAGTCTTTGTCGATGACGTAGTCCAAGAAACCAACCCAGGCGAAATTATTGCTGGTGGTAATTTAGTCATTGATGCCAATAAAGTGAATAACTTAGACAGTCATATCTTGGCTGGCAAAACCTTACTTGTGAATGCAGATGAACTCAATAACTTTGAAACCGTTGGTATAAGACGCATTAGTGAGAAAGGGAGTGGTACTCATTGGTTTTCTAATGTAGAGCATAGTTTTTTACACAATAGGACTTATCAGGATTCCGAAGGTTTTAGCATCAATAATTACCAAGAAGTCAATATTGATTTAGACTTAACGCAATATAAAGCGAATCAAGCCATCACCCATACCCCTAATATCAGTGAGAGCCATGCTAATGGCATTAAAACCACACTTCCCACTCTGACCTTGCCATCCAATAGCGTATACCAAATCAATCCTAATGGTAAAGCTGAGTATTTAATTGAAACCGACCCCAGATTTACTAATAAAAAACTCTGGTTAGGCTCTGATTAC
>NZ_JBHLXE010000057.1:0-964 GCF_042432445.1 Thorsellia kenyensis
TAGGGTATTTCCTAAGCTACCTTTGAACAGTAAGGTGTTGTCTTTGGTTTTGAAGTCACCTTGTACGCCTGTGTCATCGGTAATCGTGTCGAAGGTGATGCTGTTTTGTTTGACATAACTTCTATCAATTTCTAACACTTGGGTATCTTGCGCGCCACCATTACCTGCTTTATCGAACACTTGCGCAATCAAGTTATATGTACCATTCGGGAATGGTCCGATATTGACTGTCCAATTCGTGCTGTCTGTAAAGGTCACTGTGTACCATGTCTTACCATTATCGATAGAGACTTTCACTAGGTCATTACCAATAGCAGAAGACACTTTACCTGTCACATCAAACTTATCTGCCGCTGTTTTGTAATCACCCGGGATGCCTGTATCTGGCGTGACTCCGGTAATATCAACCGTCTTAGTGATGGTCGGTGCAGTTGTATCAACGATAACTAACTGCTCAGCTGAAGCGCCTTCATTCCACGCCGCATCCACTATGCGTACTTTAACGTCATAGTTACCTTGATCGAAATAACGGTTACTGTTTTCATAGAACCACTCAGTGCCATTGATGACTGTCGCATATTCCCAACTTTGGCCGCCATTGAAGCTTATCAATACTTTCTCACCTTGCGCTAAGCTTCTGTCAAAGTGACCATCAAAACGTAAGGTATTTGAGTTAGTCACAAAGTCATCCGCTATGCCCGTGTCTGGCGTAATTGAATCAATATAGATTTGATTCGATTTGCTCGGTGCTAGGGTATCTACTGTCACAACTTGACTGTCTGTGCTACCAGGGCTGCCAACTGAGTTAACAATACGAACATCAACGGTATGGTTACCCTCTGTCAATACTCGGCTTTCAAATCCTCTGTATGTCCAGGTGTTGCCACTGATGTCTGATGCCGGCACTTTAATCCAATTTTCGCCATCAATACGGATTTCAATGCTCTCACCTACACCTAATGGA
>NZ_JBHLXE010000058.1:0-19830 GCF_042432445.1 Thorsellia kenyensis
CTTTACGAACAGCCTTAATGGTTTTATTGGGTAAACGATGAGTGGATGTCGTTTTGCCAATGATGATAACGTCTCCATTAGCAACACTGATATTAGTTTTACCTGAAACTAATTTAGAAGAAACTGTATTTTGTACAGGATTTGTTTTTATAACTTTGAGATCTGCCATGAAATTTTCCCTTAGTTGAATTGTACTATTACTATTAATATTTATATTTTTTTAAATATATGCTCTTGAGATAAATATGATTAAAACATATGAGTAATAGTATGTGTTTTTACGTCAAAAATTAAGTTAATTTACATTAAATTATTAAAATTAACTTTAAATGTAAAATAGATTAAATTTAAGTTTCTAAGTTTATGTATAAAACAGCTTTTGATTACAAATAGACATAAATTTAATATTTTTGACGCCAATTCCCTCACAAATTTTGAAAGAAATATTTGGTAAATACGCGACATGATAAGTCAAAATAAGTTGTGGTGTATGCAAGCAAATTTAATTAGAGAAAAGATTTAATTTTCAATGACCTAAACCCACACCACCTTCTCTTGTGATTTATATCGGTCTAATAGGCTCAGTATGTTCATTTCTTCATTTAAGTCATTCGTTACAATGATATGCTCAATGGAAATCAAGATGCTGTTTTTTGTATTACTCCCCCACTCAATAGATATCGGAATAATATCTGAACTGCAACTTGAAGTAACTTCAGTATAAACAGGCCGAGTTATAAACTGGCTTTTTACACGGTCTTTTGAGATATAGAACCTGCGACTTTAACTTTAAACCTATAATGCGTAGTGATATCTTTCACTTTATGATTGCCTTGTTTTTCGTAGCATTTGATAAGCTAGATTTTGAGATACTGATTAAGCCTTAAAATCTTGATTGACCGAGCCAATATCAGAGCCTTTTTAGTATAATTTTTAGAAGCAAAACTTTCCCTAAATAGATCAGAATCACACAGAACTATCAATAAAATACCGAAGTTAAATGCAATAAAATCGACATAAGTTAAAAAAGTAGTTAAAAAGCCACTTTTTAAAACAAAAAAGAAAAGTTTTTTTAATACGCAAGACAAGTGGAATAATAATTTAGGCGTATTTTCAGGCATTTTTAAATACTTGTTATGCAAATAGTAAATTATTTATAAATTTGAAAGATACTCAGTGATAATGTAGGAGTGAAGGAGTAATAAGGATTTTTTGCATCTCTAGAACAGAAATCTGAGATGCAAGTGAATATAACCCTTCTCGTTATTTCAGCAGTAAATTAACTAATGATGAGTAATTACAAAATTCTGCTGACATGCGTCTATCACAATTTTTTGCCCTGAAAGTATTTCACCAGATAACAATAACCTTGCTAATGGATTTTCAATTTCCTGCTGAATTGCTCTTTTGAGCGGTCTGGCTCCGTATACAGGATCAAATCCGATTTTACTCAATAAACTAATCGCATTATCAGTAATCTCAATTTCATATCCTTTTTCTTCTAAACGAACGTAAAGTTTTGATAACTGGATTTTAGCGATATTTGCAATATCCGATTCTGTTAATGAATGGAAAACGACAATGTCGTCAATCCGGTTAATAAATTCAGGTCTAAAATGTTGTACTACACTTTGCATTACGACTGCTTTTATCTCTTCATATGATTTTGCTGCAAAATTTGACTGAATTAATTCACTACCTATGTTAGAAGTCATAATAATAACGCAGTTTTTAAAATCAACTGTTCTTCCCTGTCCATCTGTTAATCGTCCATCATCTAACACTTGCAACAGAATATTAAATACATCAGGATGTGCTTTTTCAACTTCATCAAGCAAAATGACGCTATAGGGCTTTCTCCTAACTAACTCTGTTAAATATCCGCCTTCCTCATATCCCACATATCCAGGAGGAGCCCCAACTAATCTTGAAACTGAATGTTTTTCCATGTACTCAGACATGTCAATCCTTACCATTGCATCATCACTATCAAAAAGGAAATTTGCTAAGGATTTACACAATTCTGTTTTCCCTACCCCTGTTGGACCAAGAAATAAGAATGACCCAATCGGTTTATTTGGATCAGATAAACCTGAGCGACTTCTTCTAATAGCATCTGAAACAGATGCCACGGCTTCATGTTGACCAATAACTCGCTGATGAAGAGATGATTCCATTCGAATGAGCTTCTCCTTTTCTCCTTCAACCATTTTAGCAACAGGAATTCCGGTCCATTTAGCCAGTACTTCAGCAATTTCAACATCTGTAACTCTATTTTTAAGCAGTTTCATTGCTTTGCCTTCATGCTCTGTTGCATTAAGAAGTTCTTTTTCTAAAGAAGGCAATAAACCGTATTGAATTTCAGACATTTTGGTTAAGTCACCTTGTCTTCTTGCTTGTTCTAAGTTCAATTTAGCCTGTTCAATTTTTTCTTTTACAGATTGAGTACCCATTAGTGAAGCTTTTTCAGCTTTCCATTCTTCTTCAAGGGCAGCATAGTTCCTTTCATTGTCTTCAAGTTCTTCAACTAAAGCGGTAAGACGCTTTTTACTCGCTTCATCCGTTTCTTTTATCAAAGCTTGTTCTTCTAATTTAAGTTGAATAATTCGACGTTCAAGTTTATCAAGAGACTCAGGTTTTGAATCAATTTGTAAGCGGATACTTGAAGCGGCCTCATCAATTAAATCAATTGCTTTATCTGGTAATTGACGGCCTGAAATATATCGATGCGATAAAGTTGCTGCAGCCACAATTGCAGGATCTGTAATTTGAACATGATGATGTAATTCATAACGCTCTTTCAGACCTCTTAAAATCGCAATCGTATCTACGACAGTGGGCTCATCAACTAACACTTTTTGAAAACGTCTTTCTAAGGCTGCATCTTTTTCAATATATTGACGATATTCATCTAAAGTCGTAGCTCCAACACAGTGTAATTCACCTCGCGCAAGGGCTGGTTTTAACATATTCCCGGCATCCATAGCACCATCGCTTTTTCCTGCACCCACCATTGTATGTAATTCATCAATGAAAAGAATCACTTGGCCTTCATGTTTAGCTAGTTCATTAAGAACAGCTTTTAAGCGTTCTTCAAATTCCCCACGATATTTTGCACCTGCTATCAAAGCTCCCATATCTAATGAAAGCACTTTTTTATTCCGCAGGCCCTCAGGAACTTCACCATTGACTATACGTTGCGCTAAACCCTCAATAATAGCTGTTTTCCCTACCCCAGGCTCACCTATCAATACCGGATTATTTTTAGTGCGGCGCTGAAGCACTTGAATAGTGCGCCTGATCTCATCGTCTCTACCAATTACTGGATCCAGTTTTCCATTCTCAGCTCTTTGCGTTAAATCGATTGTATATTTAGTTAATGCTTGGCGATTATCTTCACTGTTAACATCATTCACATTCTCACCTCCTCTCATACTATCAATAGTTTCAGATAATTTTGATTTATCTAGCCCCGATTTAAGCATCAACGCTACTAATTCATCATTTGCATCTATTAAGGCCAATAAAAAAAGTTCCGATGAAATAAATTTATCTTGTTTTTTTTGGGCAAGCTTATCACACAGATTCAGCAAACGAATCAACTTAGCTGAGATCTGAACATCAACAGTCCCTGTCACTTGCGGACATTTAGTTAGTTCTTTTTCCAACATGGGCATCAGGAGAGTTAAATTAACTCCAGACTGGGCTAAAACAGGTCGAATCGTTCCGTGATCTTGTTTTAGCATGGATAGCAATAAATGTACGGGTTCAATATAATTGTGATCTTGTCCAAGGGCTATAGACTGGGCTTCAGATAATGCAGTTTGGAATGGGTTAGTAAATTTATCTATTCTCATTTAATATCCTTATTATTTAATCAACAGGTAGATTTGCACTGAAAACAGTGCTTATAAGAAAACATTTTTCTTCATTTCAAAGTCATTAATATGGGGAGTTCGTTTTTTTTCAAGTGTTCAATGCTTACATTTACACACAATTACGAATCATTTCCTTTCTCTTTTTTCGCTACTCATTACTTGTAACGCTTATCTTTACCTATACGAACCAAAAAATGTTAGAATACTTTTATAGGCTTATCTATTGGTACAATAATGGCCCTGTTGCTCAGCAAAACTAGCATCAGAGGCAAACTTAAAATACACACTTATTTAAAATCAAAGTCATGCAAAACTCACATTTTTCTAAAGAGCGAATTGGCCGAAAACAGGTCCATTCTAGTACAGCAACAAAATCATATGTACCTAGCATAATAGGTAAAATAATTGCTAACCTAAAATTATTTAACAAAGGCAGAGCAAATTCCCATAGTAGTTATACTAAAGATGCTTTTCACCATGATTCTCAAGAGCACTATGACTCAAAAAATGACCATAATAGAACTCATGGTAAAGGAACCCAAAATGAGCCCCCCAAAAAACCCAAAAACTCAATAAAGAAAAGACTTTTTTGGTTTTTCATAAAAGCAACTATTGCTATAGGGACATTAGTTGCTTTGTATGGTGTTTATTTAGACTCTATAATTCGCGATAAATTAGATGGTCCTGTATGGCAGTTACCTGTTGCAGTTTATAGCAGAACAATAGATTTAGAACCTGGACTTTTATATGACAGCAAAAAATTAAATCAATTACTCCAAAGCATGCAATATCGTCAAGTTACTAAGGTGATCCGTTCAGGTGAATTTTCTGTTACTCCTACTGGTGCTATTGAAGTTTGGAGGCGAGAGTTTACATTTGCAACAGGATTTTCTAACGTCCAAAAAGTATTGATTTCATTTTCTAATGGCCGTATTAGTCAAATTAAAAACTTGGAAACAGGTAAGATGCTAGCCGCACTCTCTATCGATCCCCGCTTAATTACACTTCTTCCTTCTCCAAATGGAGAGCAGCGCTTGTTTGTTGAGAGAGAACGTTTTCCTGATACGTTAGTTGACATACTATTAGCAGTTGAAGATAGAAATTTTTATAACCATGAGGGGATAAGTCTGTACTCTATAGCAAGAGCAATAGTGGCTAATATTGCAGCTAAAAGTAAAGTTCAAGGTGCAAGTACTTTAACACAGCAAACAGTTAAAAATATCTTTTTAACCAATGAACGAAGCTATAGACGTAAAATAAACGAAGCATACATGGCCATTTTATTGGACTATCGATACGATAAAGACAGAATTTTAGAACTTTATTTAAACGAAGTCTATTTTGGTCAAGCAGGCAATGAAGAGATAAGAGGCTTTCCTTTAGCAAGCCTATATTATTTTGGACGTAATATTGAAGAACTTAGTATAGATCAACAAGCAATGTTAGTTGGTATGGTAAAGGGTGCAGGAGTCTATAATCCTTGGAATAAACCTGCCAATACCATTGAACGAAGAAACGTTGTTTTAAAAGTAATGCAAAATCAAGGATTCCTAGATGAAATGGCTTATAAGATGTATAGTTCAAGGCCTCTTGGAGTTAGAGAACGTGGAGGTGTTATTTCTCCTCAACCAGCGTTCATGGAATTAGTTAGAAAAGAATTAGGGCTCAATTTTGACAAAGACAGCTTAGCAGCTTTGTCTGGTGCTAAGATATTTACAACCCTAGATCCTTTAACACAAGACGCAGCAGAAAATGCATTACAAACCTCAGTACCTGAATTAAGAAAAAAATCAAAGCTTGATGACATAGAAGCGGCTAGTGTTATTGTAGATCGTTTCAGTGGTGAAGTACGTGCAATGGTAGGAGGAAGTGACACTCAATTTCCAGGATTTAACCGGGCCTTAAATGCAAGACGCTCAATTGGTTCGTTAGCTAAACCGCCAGTGTATCTTGCTGCGTTAACATTCCCAGATAAATTGAGGCTAAATACGGTGATCAATGATTCACCTTATCATTTAGCACAAAAGAACGGCCAAATTTGGAGCCCAAATAACTATGACAGGAAATTTAGAGGCCCTGTCTTATTGGTAGACGCACTGGCAAAGTCATTAAATATCCCTACAGTGAAAATTGGAATGCAAATTGGTATTGATTATGTTGGCCAACAAATGCAAGCCATGGGTATTCCAAAACAACATATCCCAAATTATCCTTCTATGCTTTTAGGGGCTTTGAATCTGACGCCAACTGAAACTGCACAAATGTATCAATCGATTGCAAGTGGAGGGCAAAAAGCTGAATTGACGGCCGTCACTTATGTTCTAGATAAACACAACAGACTTTTATTCAAGAAACTCCCCAAAGCAACACCTGCACTGTTACCTGAAGCAGCCTACTTAACTCTTTATGGAATGCAGCAAGTAGTTACTCAAGGTACAGGCCGTGCATTATTGAATAACTATAGTCAATATAACCTAGCAGGAAAAACGGGAACAACAAATAACTTAATTGATAGCTGGTATGTTGGAATTGATGGAAAAGAAGTCGCCATTTTTTGGGTTGGTAGAGATAACAATCAAACAAGTAAACTGACTGGTTCCTCCGGAGCACTTAAAGTATATGAATCTTATTTGTCTTATCAGGCTCCATTAGCACTCAACCCCTTAAGACCTAAATCGATTGCAATGATGAATATTAATAAGGATGGCACTTTTAGCTGCTTTCCTTCCTATAGAGTAATTCCTGTATGGACTAATGAACCTGATAACCTTTGTAGACAAGGGATCTCAAGTTCAGCAAATGAAATTTTAAATCAGTTTGCTCCCAAAGAATCACCAGATGTAGATGAAAATGGCAATCAATATATTAATGAAAATAGGGTTAATACCCCATCTCCTAATGGATTTAACTGGTAAGGTATTAGTCTCATAAGTTTTGATAGTTTTGCTTAATATCTTAAATTAAGACGGATCTATATCATTTAGATATACCCGTCTTAATTTACACATAAACCTTGCGGTATGCATATACCTAATGGAAATCAGAATGCAGATTTTGCTAATGTTTAACACTCACAGAATGGGCATTAGGATAATATCTACAACTTGAAGTAACTTGAGTATAGCAATTTTAATGTTCAAAATTACAGAAGAATAGGACAAAAAAATCTTATTGTTATTTAGTCACTACACTACGTGTAAATTAACCCTTAGCTAATTATGGGATAAAATTCCTTTTAAAAAGAATAAAAAGCCTAAAGCATTAATTACTCCACATTTATTTCCTATCCTCTTGATGGGGTAAACTGCCCTTATTCTCTTCCTTTTTGTAGTAATCTCCGTCAATGATGTCATCATCAAATGTTTTACTGCTATAAAAAGAACTCTGGAATTTAAACTTTTTATGAAGTTTCGTATACAAAATCTTTTGAACATACGGAATCAATAGGATTAATCCTAAGATATCCGTTAAAAATCCAGGTATTAATAATAAAAGACCTGAAAGTAAAATAAAAAAAACATTAATTGTTTCAAAAGCACCATTTTCTTGATTTTGCATGCGACTTTGAAAATTTTTTAGATTGGCTATGCCTTGACGTTTAACAAGCCCAATTCCACCAACCGTAGTTAATAAACCTAAGATGATAGCAGTTAATACACTTGTTTCATTCGCAATCCAGACAAAAACAGAAACTTCGAAATAAATTAATACAAAAAAGCAGAATAAAAAAATAAGTTTCATAACCACCTCAAAAAGGTTAATTGCATTTTTTAAATAGACTAAGAAACCTGGACAGGGATTGCTTTAGCTGTCCTTCGCAATACATTCTCATCATCAAAATAGCCTATTTTAGGTTTATGCTTACGCGCTTCTTCATCACTCATTTGCACATATGAACATATAATTAGTCTATCGCCGACTTCCACGCGATGGGCAGCTGCACCATTGACCGAGATGATTTTAGAACCCCTTTCTCCTGCAATAGCATAAGTAGAGAATCGCTCTCCGTTATCAACATTATAAATATCGATAGCTTCATATTCTAAAATGCCGGCAGCGTCCATAAAATCTAAATCAATAGCACACGATCCTTCATAATGCAGATCTGCCTGCGTAACACGAACTCTATGTAGTTTTCCTTGTAAAACGGTACGAATCATAATTTCCTCGGGTATATGTTATTTAGGATTAACCATCATTATTTTAATAGTTAATCGTTTTAAAAATTAAAAAAATTACTCTTTATCCAAGGATAAACTTGGTAACGCTACAATAATATTATCGATCAACCTAGCTTTTCCCAATACAGCAGCCATCAGTATCACCGCATTTTTACTATGTACAGTTAAATCTCCTAAAGTATCGGCATCACAAACAAACAATTCATCAGGGATAAATCCTTGCTGCAGCAGCAACTCTTTTGCCTTATCTAAAATAGGAGGGATAAAGAGTTCACCTTCTTTTATCTCATTGGCTATCATTCCCATAATTTTAGCAAGAAAGGGGGCCTGAGCCCTCTCCTCATTTGACAATAGTACATTCCTTGAACTCAACGCAAGGCCATCTTCATGTCTTATTGTTGGTAAGCTTTTAATTTCGATTTGAAAACTTAAATCTCTGACCATTTTACGAATGATCGCCAATTGCTGGAAATCTTTTTCTCCAAAACAAGCGATATCCGGCTGAAAAATATTAAACAACTTTCCAACAACCGTAGTTACCCCTCTAAAATGACCAGGTCTGTTTGCTCCTTCAAGCACATAAGACAATTTTGGTACTTCAATAAAAGTTTGGGAATCTAACGAATCATGCGGGTACATTTCAAAAACTGTAGGAGCAAAAACCAAATCAGCTCCGGGTCCATTAGCAATTTTTTCACAATCTTGCTGAAGGGTTCTTGGATAATTAACAAGATCATCTGGATTGTTAAATTGTAAAGGATTGACAAAGATAGAGACCACTAAATAATCAGCATATTGTTTAGCTAATTCTATTAAAGCGAGATGCCCTTCATGCAAATGTCCCATGGTTGGAACCAAGGCAATTTTTTTATTTTCTTTTTTAGCTAGTGAAACTAATGCTTGAGCGGTAGAGATTTTTTCAACTAATTTCATGAATGTCTTACCATACTAATTAAAAGAGTGAATTTCTGCAGGGTAAACTTCAGCTTCCACTTCTGACTTATAGAGTTTAATAGCTGAGGCTATATCTTTACTCTCATTTAAAAAATTTTTGGCAAATTTCGGTATTTTTCCCTGTGTTATTCCTAGCGCATCATGCATAACTAATATTTGTCCATCAGTATATTTTCCTGCACCTATACCTATTACCGGTATTGATAATTTTTCCGTAACTTCTTTAGCCAGTAGAGTAGGAACACACTCTAAGACTAACATTTGAGCGCCTGCATTTTGTAAAGCGATAGCTTCTTGAATTAATTTTGCAGCAGAAGTTTCATCTCTTCCTTGGATTTTATATCCACCGATCACATTAACGGCTTGCGGGGTAAGACCTAAATGCGCACATACAGGTACAGATCTTTGTGTAAGTCCCATAACGGTCTCAACTAAAAATGCTCCGCCCTCAAGTTTAACCATATTAGCACCAGCTCTCATAAGAATCGCTGCATTTTCATAAGCAGATGATACTGTTGCATAACTCATAAAAGGCATATCAGCCATCAGAAAACACTCTGGTGCCCCACGCTTTACTGAACGGGTATGATAAGCAATATCTTCTATTGTAACGGGTAATGTCGAATCATGGCCTTGCAAAGTCATACCTAAGGAATCACCTACAAGCATAACTTCGATACCACACGAAAAAAAAAGAGCGGAAAAACTGGCATCATAAGCTGTAAGTGTTGCAAATTTTTGCTTATTTTGCTTATATTTCAATAATTGGCTAATTGTTATTTGAGTCATGGTTATTTCCTTAGTGCTATCACTAAAGCACTAGTTAAATGAAGTACTATGTAATTAGAGCTGATGTCCATAATCTAATTATACAGTAAAAGGCTATTGTCTCAATCTATTGTTTTATTTCATGGAGATAGTTTGTACAAGCAGAAAATAATATATTAATCGGCTATCAACTCAATGAAAAAAGTAATGTGCAGGAATTAAATGCGTAAGAATTAAACGCTAAGTTTACACTTTCTAAATATGAAAAAACTAAATTATGTGTAAGCTTTTTGATTGCTTACCGCCCTAAAGAGCGATATTTCCCACTTTAAGATTGACATCAGTCAGGTATGGTTTCAGTTGAAAAGGTGTGTGGAGTACCTGTGCTCTATCCTATACCACGTTCACCTATTGGTGGTTTATTCGTTGCAAGGCGAGTAATTGTGGCATGCTTTAGTTGCGATCCTATTTCGCTAAGTGCGGGTGGTGCACCAAGATAATGACTTAAATCGTATGTACAATCGCAAAAAAACAAGTTAGCGCCCTTATATGCCCGCCCAATTGAGCAATGGTTTTCCGGCCTTTTGCTAAAACTAGCTAAAGTTAAGGCTGTTTTAGCAAATAACTAAACAAAAGGATTATCTATTTTTTGTGATAAATGAATGTGGCTAAGTGGAAACTATTAACCCGATAGTTTTTCAAGTGCTTCAAAATCTATAATTTCAACAAATTTTCCTTTCACTAAGAGCATATTATGGGTTTGTAAGCGCCCAAATAAACGGCTAACGGTCTCTACAGTTAATCCAAGATAATTAGCAATCTCACCACGAGTCATACTTAGTCGAAATTCTTTCGAGGATAGCCCTCTATCTGCAAAACGTTTAGATAAAGTCAATAAAAATGAAGCCAGTCGCTGTTCTGCATTTTTTTGAGAAAGAAGTAGAAGAACATTTCGATCACTTTTTATTTCACAACTCATTAATCTCATTATTTGCTGTCTAAGTTTATGTAATTTACCGGAGAGTTCATCTAAAACATCAAAAGGAATTTCACATACCATAGATGTTTCTAGTGCTTCAGCAAAGCTAGGATGTTCCTTCGCCATGATGGCATCAAAACCAACAAGATCACCTGGTAAATGGAAGCCAGTAATTTGTTCCTCTCCGTCTTCCGTGATTGTGTAGGTTTTCATAGTCCCTGCTCTTATCGCAAATAACGATTGTAAAGCATCACCAGCGCTAAATAACGTCTGCCCTTTTTGAATTGGCTTTTTACGCTCAATGATACTATCTAGTTGCTCTAATTCAGAATTAGATAGAGTAAATGGAAGACAAAGCTGGCTAATACTACAATTTTGGCAGTGGATGGAAGAGCGACTATTCGAAAATTTTTGAATTACTTGCGCATTGTTCGTCATAAATAATCCCTCATAATGACAATTTTATTAACAGTCTGAAATAGTTTTTCATTGCAACTTATTTTACCACTATATTAAGATGTTAACATAGAAGAATTCACAAAAAATATACCATTCCAGACAAATCTTTCAGAAAAAGCCTTTTTCTGCTTATTTTTTTACAATTTATAGTTACGATAAGAAAAATCCTATCTTCATATGCATTTTATAGGTACAATAGAATTAGATTAATTAAATCATTTTAAACTCTGTTTTTAAGGAATACCCATGAGAAATTCAGTTCAATTAACATTAGGACTTACTTTAGCGGCATTATTTACTTTGACTGGCTGTAAGACTATCTTATATAAACCTGATATCAATCAAGGCAACTATCTAGAAGCTGGTTCAGCACAAACCATTGAAAGAGGAATGAATCAAGAACAAGTAAAATTCCTACTTGGTACCCCAATCACTACGGATATTTTTGATAAGAATAAATGGATTTATCTTTATAGACAGGAACCGTCACGCCAATCACTGGTTCAAGAACAACTTGTTGTTACTTTTGATGAGCAAGGAACTGTAATCGATATCACTCATCAGCCTAGAACCAATCTATAGCTTCTTTAATCTAGTGAAAAATCATACAATACAACGTATATTTACATTTTTCTAATTGTTTAGATATTTAAGATAAAAAAAATCCCCCTTTATAGGGGGATTTTTTTTTATAATTTTTCTTTAATCATCGTCTCAAGTTTTTCTTGATCTACAGCAAATTTTCTTATGCCATCAGCAAGTTTTTCAACTGCCATTGCATCAGAATTATGGCCCCAATAAAATTCAGCTTCCGTCATTTTTGTCGGTTTTGGTTTAATTTCACCGTCATAACTAAGTTTTCTTATAAGAGTTCCAGTTGTCTCTGAGAGTTCTTTTAATAAATTAGGGGAAATAGTGAGTCTATCACACCCTGCTAATTCAATAATTTCACCAATATTTCTAAAACTAGCGCCCATAACAACAGTACCATAGCCATGAGATTTATAGTAATGATAAATTTCACTGACAGAAATGACTCCTGGATCTGTTTCGGCACTATACGTAGTATCAGGATTATTCGCTTTGTACCAATCTAATATACGACCAACAAATGGAGAAATCAAATAAACCCCTGCCTCTGCGCATGCTCTTGCTTGAGCAAAAGAAAATAAAAGCGTTAGATTACAATTAATGCCTAATTTTTCTAATTCTTCGGCAGCACGGATACCTTGCCAGGTTGAAGCCAATTTAATTAAAATTCTATCATTACTAATGCCTGCATCATTATATAATTTTATGATTTTTTTAGCTTTTGCTATGCTAGCTTGAGTGTCATAGGATAGTCTTGCATCAACCTCAGTAGAAATTCGTCCAGGGATCAACTTTAGAATCTCTAATCCTATATTAACGGCTAATTTATCTCCTGCATCAATAATTTGATCTGCGCTATTATGACTTTGTAATTTTGCATAAGCAATAGCATCCTCGATTAAAGGTGCATACTCTGGTAGTTGAGCCGCATTTAAAATAAGGGAGGGATTTGTCGTCGCATCTTCAGGCTGGTATAATCTCATTGCTGCGATGTCTCCGGTATCAGCAACAACTGTTGTAAATGCACGTAACTGTGTTAATTTATCTGACATATATGACCTCATGTTTAATTTATAGTGAATTTAATTCGGCATTTGATTCTATCATTAATAATTTAAAAGGACTATCTGTATGGAATGCATTTTCAACTTTTAATCGAGATTCTTCAATTATAGCCGTAAAGGAAAGTCATATTATAAGTAACGATTTACGCGACTATAATAATAGGTTATGATTTATGACTGATTATCCACATAACACTTAGACAATTTTTATGATTAACATAGTACTTTATCAACCTGAAATCCCCCCAAATACTGGGAATATCATCCGTTTGTGTGCTAATACCGGATTTAATTTGCATTTAATCGAACCTCTTGGCTTTCCCTGGGATGATAAGCGCTTAAGAAGAGCAGGATTAGATTATCATGAATTCGTTAATGTAAAGAGGTATAGCGATTTTTGCCTATTTTTATGCCAAAATGACTTTGTTTCACTTAATGAGTATGAGCAAGTCATGCATTTAACACAAAGTGAGCAAGAAAAGAAATTAACTGAACTCTATAGAGAAAATAAAAATAATAATCCATGCGCACCGAGATTATTTGCGTTAACGACTAAAGGCCATGGTGCACATAGTGAAGCTATGTATAAAACTAACGATTTTTTACTTTTTGGCCCTGAAACAAGAGGAATTCCAATGGGAATTCTTAATGAATTAGATAAGGAAACAAAAATAAAAATCCCCATGACACCAGAAAGTCGAAGCTTGAATTTATCTAATTCTGTCTCAATTGTTGTCTATGAAGCATGGCGTCAACTAGGGTTTGAAGGAGCTGTAAACCTATAGCTCAACATGGATAACTCTTTTTGTTGTGCAGTCAAGTATACTTAGGGTGTAAAAGATGAATTCTATATTGAAAAATCTTGATTCATTTCATATGATGCTGCGGTTTCATTTATTTTTTTAACCAATTTTGCAGGGATACCAGCAACAGAAGTATAAGGTTCAACAGGTTGCAATACAACAGAGCCCGCGCCAATTTTAGCCCCCTTGCCTACTTCAATATTACCAAGTACTTTAGCGCCCGCCCCAATCATTACACCTTCTCTAATTTTAGGGTGTCTGTCTCCAGATTCTTTTCCCGTACCGCCTAAAGTAACAGATTGCAAAATAGAAACATCGTTCTCAACAACAGCTGTTTCACCGATAACAATTCCTGTCGCATGATCGAGTAAGATGCCGCAGCCGATTCTCGCAGCGGGATGGATATCAACACCTAGTTTCACTGAAATTTCATTTTGCAGAAAAATTGCAAGCGCTTGTCTTTGATTACCCCATAGCCAATGACCAATTCGGTATGCTTCTAAAGCATGGAATCCCTTGAGATAAAGTAATGGAGTAGAATAATGAGAAACCGCAGGATCTCTTGTTACAACCGCGATGATATCTCTAGCAGCCTGTGAAACCATATCAGGATGTTTATCAAATGCATCAAGAATAATGTCTCGCAATATCACTGCTGGCATAGTGGCACTGGCTAATTTTTCCGCAAGAATATAGCTTAGTGACCCTGATAAATTATTATGCCTTAATATGGTAGAATGATAAAAACTTGCTAAAACAGGTTCTTCTTCAACTAAGGATTTAGCTTCAATCTGTACATGATCCCAAACAATTTGAATTTCTTTATGCGACATACAGGCTCACAATGATAAGTTAAAAAAGTGAAATGGATAAGCTTAGCAGATTTGATAATTCACTTTAGATAGAAGATCTTTCTTCTGTTTTTTCTCTACCTAATAAAGCAAGGGAAGCACTCTGCGCAGAGTTACCCTCATACAAAATACCATACATTTGCTGAACAATAGGCATAGATACTTTTTGGCGCAAGGCTAATTCGTAAACTTCTTGTGTATTTCTAAACCCTTCAACTACTTGCCCAATTTCGGATAAAGCCTGCTCAATTGACTCACCTTGACCAAGTAATAAACCAAATCGCCTATTTCTTGATTGATTATCAGTACAGGTAAGAACCAGATCACCAAGCCCAGCCATCCCCATAAAGGTCATCGGATCTGCACCTAAGCTAACACCCAATCGAGTAATTTCAGCAATTCCGCGAGTAATTAAAGCCGTTCTAGCATTGGCTCCAAATCCCATTCCATCAGCAATACCTGTAGCTATAGCTATCACATTTTTAACAGCCCCACCTAATTGAACACCAACCATATCATGATTAATATAGGCGCGAAACCGTTCTTCATTGTGCAATAAATTTTGCATATCTTCAGCCAGTTGCTTATCAGTAGAAGCAATACTGATAGCTGTAGGCAATCCAGCAGCAAGTTCTTTAGCAAACGTAGGTCCAGAAATAACTGCTAAAGGAATATTTTTGCCTAATATTTCTTCGGCTACATCCTGTAATAATCTTCCAGTATTCACTTCTAGACCTTTAGTTGCCCAAATCAACCGATTTACTTTGCGAATGAATGGCTTAACTTGAAATAATACTTCTCCAAAAACATGGCTTGGTACAACAATCATCAAATCGTCATATTCAGCAACTATTTTAGCTAAGTTAGAAGAAATTTCTAAGTTAGATGGAAAAGTAATACCCGGTAAAAACTGTGTGTTTTCTCTCACTTCAAGCATTTGTTGCATTTTATCTGGATTATGCCCCCATAAAACTACCTTGTGGCCATTTTTTGCTATGCTAATAGCAAGTGATGTTCCATAAGAACCGGCACCCAAAATTGCAATTGAAGATTTATTCATCTTATGAGTCCGCTTGTCCTGCGTTTAGATCAGCTGCACCTTTTTGGCTTTGTTCTTGTAAGTAATTCATGAACAATTGATCGAAATTCACAGGCGCAAGACTAATTTGCGGGAATGTACCCCTTGAGGACAAACTAAGTACACACTCACGCGCAAAAGGATAAAGAATGTTAGGGCAATATGCACCTAAGCAGTGTGCTAATTGTCCGCCTTCAATTCCTTCAATCGAAAAAATACCGGCCTGTTGAACCTCACATAAAAAAGCGATTTCACCTTCAACTTGGGTGGTTACTGTAAGACGAAGAGCGACCTCATAAACGTTATCGCCAAGTTTAGTAGAACTCGTATCTAAGTCAATTTTAACTTCTGGTTTCCACTCTTTTTGAAAAACAAAAGGAGATTTTGGGGCTTCAAAAGAGATATCTTTAGTGTAAATACGCTGGGTTTGAAATGTCATTTGCGGTGCTTGTTGTTCAGACATAAGTTATCCTCAATATGTTATAAAATTTTAGAGTTAATGTAATTAATTTATCTAATTACGAATATAAATCAATTGTTATTTGCCTTTAACTAATGGTAAATTTTCACCATTCCACCCAGCAATTCCTTCTTTTAGTGTAGCAACACGCATAAAGCCTTGTTTCTTATATAGTTCACTCGCACTTGCCCTTGAAGTCATTCCGGTAGCACATGTCACTATAATAAGTTGATCTTTATATTTATCTAATTTACCTAGGCTTCCTTTCTTAATTTCCGCTGGGAGTAAATTAATCGAGTTTGCAATGTGCCCCGTCCTAAAATCACTATTACTTCTTAAATCAACAATTATCGCGTCATCATTGTTTAGCGCTTGAATGACTTGAGCTCTAGTTAAATCTACAATTTTAGAAAATTTAGCTTGTATAGTCAGAACGATAACAAGTACTAATAAGCCTACCCATGCGATAGACAAGAGAGGATGATTTTGAAAAAAAGTCGGCAGTTGAGCCAAAAAAGGGTATTGTTCACTGAAATTTTGAAACATATGTTTTCTCGAAATTAAAAAATCAATCTAAAATTTATCTGAAAAAGATAAAAAATAACGAAGTAATACGACGATTAGCTTCATGATATTACTTCGTTGTTGAGTTATTATGCCTTATACGCTTGTTCAGCAGCTTTTACAATCACAGCAAATGCATCAGCTTTAAGAGAAGCTCCACCAACTAAAGCACCATCAATATCAGGTTGTGTAAAAAGTTCTGCTGCATTATCAGCATTAACTGAGCCGCCATATTGTATGATGACTTGTTCTGCAACTTTCGCATCATGTTTAGCTATATGCTGACGGATAAACTGATGGACAGCTTGTGCTTGTGCAGGAGTTGCAGATTTACCTGTGCCAATTGCCCAAACTGGCTCATAAGCTATAACAGCCTGATTAAAAGCATCGCTTCCAAGGGCGTTTAATACTGCGTCTAATTGTTGCTGACAAACAGCTTCTGTTTGGCCAGCTTCATTTTCTGCTTCAGTTTCCCCAATACATAAAACAGGAGTCATTCCAGCGGCTTTAACCACAGCAAATTTTTTTGCTATCAGTTCATTAGACTCTTTATGATACGTACGTCTTTCACTGTGTCCTAAGATAACATAGTGTACGCCAACATCTTTAAGCATTGCTGCAGACGTTTCGCCTGTAAAAGCACCTTGAATATTCACATCAGCATTCTGAGCGCCTAGAGCTATTTTTGAACCTTGAATTAACAATTCAGCTTGTGATAAATACATAGAAGGGGGCGCTATGGCAACATCACAGTCTGTAACAGTGGCTAATTCAGACTTAAGACCCTCAATAAGTTCTTTAACCATTTGATTGTTACCGTTTAACTTCCAGTTGCCCATGACTAAAGGTTTACGCATTTTATCTCCTTACCCATATGATAGGTTTCTTTCTAACAATTTATTAGCATTTCATTTTATGAATAAAATAATAAATCTTGATCACATTTATAATTAATGATGATGTCCATGCTCTCCATGAGCATGACCATGCTGGATTTCTTCCGCAGTAGCTTCTCTGATAGCAAGCACTTCAACAGAAAAATGTAATTGTTGCCCTGCTAGAGTATGGTTTGCATCCACCACGACAAATCCGTCTTCCACAGCCGTTATTTCTACAGGAATTTCACCCTGATCTGTATCCGCTAAAAAGCGCATACCAACTTCAAGTGTTTCACTGTCCTGGAAAACTTCTGAGGGAACACGTTGAACTAAATTATCATCGTATTCTCCATATCCCTCTTCAGCTGACAAAGTGACTTCAAATGATTCACCGACTTCTTTACCCTCTAAAGCATTTTCTAATCCATCAAGTAAATTAAAATTTCCATGTAGATAGTCAAGTGGGTGTTCTTTTGTTGCTTCATCTAAAACTACACCATCTTCATTTTTTAATGTGTAAGCAATCGATACAACAACATTTTTATCTATTTTCATTTTCTTTCCTAAAATAATTTGAATTAATATGAGGTTAACAGTATTTATACCACAAGACATTGAGGCCAAAGAAATCATTCTTTATTTGACTTCCTCAACGCTTATCAGAAATGTTGCTCTTCGTTATACGTATCAGAGGTTGCTTAATTAAAATAAAATGTCAAAGATCTTAATGCTAGAAAAAACAAAATAATAACGTGTCTAAAGACTTGGTTTTAGCTAGTTGCAAAAAGGCTCACAAACCACTGATTATTTATTTAAAAAACACACATTAATTAAAGGTTGCGACTCAATACCCTTATAATAACATAGGATACCCTTTTATGGGATAATGACATATAATTTTATTAATTAAATGTCATTATAATGAAGTTAATATCCAATTATTAATGATCAAAATGTATTTCATTAATTAAAGGGAGCTTAGACTTAAAGGCCATTACATTTTCTAATGTCGTAGTGGCGATAGAATCTAGTGCTTCTTTGGCTAAAAATCCTTGATGCGATGTGATAAGTACATTTGGAAAAGTCATTAACCTGGCCAATTTATCATCTAATAATGGTTGATCTGACAAATCATGGAAAAAAACACCCTCTTCTAATTCATAGACATCAAGTCCAACCCCACCAACATTGCCCGTTTTTAACGATTCAATTAAAGCTTGAGAATCAACCAATCCTCCCCTACTGGTGTTAATAATAACAACCCCTTTTCTCATTTTTGCCAATGTCTCTTTATTAATTATATGCTGAGTTAACTCAGAAAGAGGCAAATGCAAAGAAATGATATCTGACTCTCCCAGTAATTTATCAAGAGAAACGTAATCAAATCCTATGTTTTTTGCGAGTTCAGGGTTTTCAAACGGGTCATAAGCTAGAACTTTACATCCAAATCCTTTCGCTATTTTAATAGTCGCTTGGCCTATTTTCCCTGCCCCTAAAGCACCGTAAGTTTTTCCATGTAGCGTAAAGCCCTCTAATCCATCAAGGGAAAAATTTTGATCTCTCACCCTATTATATGCCCTGTGTACTTTACGAATTAAAGTCAGTAACAAAGCAAAATTATGTTCAGCTACCGCCTCTGGTGAGTATGCTGGAACTCTGGCTACTTTTACACCATGTTCATCAGCAGCCCTTAAATCGATACCGTTATAACCAGCGGCTCTTAGTGCAATAAGCCCAACACCGAATGATTTTAATTTGGCGACCACAGTTTCATCAACATGGCAATTAACAAAAGGACAAACCACATCATAATGATGGGCTAATTCTACTGATTTAATATGTAATCTTTCCTCAAAGTAATCAATTTTAAATCCAAAACTTTCATTAGCAAGAGTAAATGCTCTTTTATCGTAAGCTTTAGCGTCAAACACTGCGATTCTCATATTCTTTCTCCATATAATAACTTTTAATCTATTAGTTCATATTTTACCAATAAATCTACTCACAAAGTGACTAATCAATTAGTGAATTGCCTTTTCAGACAATTGATGAAATTCCTTTTTCCACCCCTCAAATTTATTGTTGTAAAATATTTTAAGGTACAAGAAAATATTAACATGCGGATCTAGCATCTAGTCTATATAACTGAGGAAAAATTATACCATTTTAATGACTCTTATCAAAAAAACACTCACTTTATATCGACCTTTATTCATTTCTAATACGGATAACAATTTTTTCTACATACATTAAATGTCAGGGGGAGATTAAACTTTTGCCAGCTTCATCAGCATTTAAAATCATCCCCTTGTTAAATTGAAT
>NZ_JBHLXE010000059.1:0-12527 GCF_042432445.1 Thorsellia kenyensis
TGTAGATAAGCGATTGAAAGAACATCGCACCTATTTTGAGCCTAAAAATAAACTCTCAGAATTTGAATACCACATGCTGAATCGTTATCTGAATTGCGAAGAATATAAGCACCTATCGTCTATTCAAATCGTACCGAGACTCATGGATGATAAGGGTATTTATATTGCGTCAGAATCGACATTCTATCGTTTTATGAGATTAACTGGAAAAATACTCATCGTGGCAGTACGAGAAAACCTAGAGCGTCAAATAAACCCAATGAGCTTGTGGCAACAGCGAGCAATCAAGTCTATTGCTGGGATATTACTTACTTGAATTCCAATGTGAAAGGACAGTACTTCTATCTCTATATGTACATTGATATCTTTGATAAATACATCACGGGTTGGCAAGTTTTTGACTCAGAAAGTGCAGAGAATGCCTCTTTATTGCTACAAGATATTTATGAAAAAGAGTATATCCAACCCAATCAGTTAGTGATTTATTCGGATAACGGCTCTCCTATGAAAGGACAGAGTATGAAGGTTATGCTAGAGGAACTCGATGTCTTAAGTTCAGATAGTAGACCTAGGGTAAGTAATGACAATCCCATGTCAGAATCGTTATTTAAAACCTTAAAATATAACGCATTATTACCATTAAAACCGTTTGATACTATACAAGAAGCTAGAGAATAGGTGTATCAGTTTGTTCAGTGGTATAACCATGAGTACTTACACAGCAGCAATCAATTTATTACCCCTGCTGATAAACGCGTAGGTAAGGATGTGGCTAAATTACAGAAAAGACAAGAGGTAATGAACCGCAAGAAAGAAAGCCATCCTAATAGATGGGCTAAAGGGCATATACGTGATTGGAGTCCAATAACTAAAGTGACGCTTAATGAAATGCCTGAAAAGGAAAAACAAACGGTGTAGCTTAGTATTTAAAAATTATAAATAACGCGATGCTCGACTTTTTTGTTGCATAATTTGGAGGGAGATGGCATAACTTACAACTAATTAAGACTGTAATCATAATTGGGAGTAAAGCTATGCCATCATTAGTAGATTATATTATCTATACTTTTATTAAGATAGACGATAGCTTAAATAAAATACTGGAAGAATACGATAGACCTCTTAGAGCAAGAGGGTTCAAGCCAAAGCTTTCAGATAGCGAAGTCATTACAATGGAGTTCATTGGTGAATTATTTGGTATTGATAGTACTGTAGGGATTTGGAGATACTTTAACCAGCATTGGACTGACTTATTTCCAAATCTCTCTTCCCGTAGTCAATTTGCCAAACAGTGCCAAAATCTTTGGGTTGTTAAACAAAAAATATTGGAAAACCTTAATTCGTCTGGGTATTTATTTCATATTATTGACGGATTTACAATCGCTGTTTGTCATAACAAACGGATTATCCATTGCAAACGATTTAAGGGAGAGGCAGCTAGGGGTTACTGTGCTTCTAAAGAGCAGTATTACTACGGAATCAAAGACCATCTCGTTGTTAATCAAGATGGTGAAATTGTTAATTTTGATGTGACTCCCGCAAATATAGATGAAAGAGAGATGCTAATAGAGTTACTTGAAGGTAAAACAGGGTTAGCATTAGGGGATAAAGGCTATTTAGGGGCTGAGACAGCGGAACAATGCACAAAGCATGGGATTGCTATTGAAACACCCGTTAGGAAAAATATGAGAGATAAACTCCCTAAAACATTAGAAATTTTTGGAATGATAAAAGAAGAATTATTGAAAGTACAATTGGTCAACTTGCTGAAAAATTCAATATTGAAAGAACATTTGCAAGAACAATGCTGAGCTTTACTAATAGGCTGAGTAGGAAAATATTATCACATAAGCTGGCCACCCTGTTCAATAAAGAACAAGGTAGACCCATTTTAAGTATCGCAGATCTCGCATTTTAAAAGTCGAGCATCGCGTTAAAAGACTATAATTTGATTGGAAATGTGTCATCTACTTTTCAACCAAACTTTAATCAATATATTGATCTTGTGAATCAATGAGTTCTTTAAATTCTTGTGAATGATAAATTTTAAAGCAAGCACTACTTTCAACTATAGCATGATGTTTATAAGTATTAAGATGAGCCACTTTATTTTTAGTAAAATAATCTGCTATAACACGATAAGGATCATGTGTATTTTCAAAAGTTTCTTCATTTTGTATGATTTTATGCCTACCATTAGTAAAATAATGAAAAGCTCCAGCATAATGAGTTAAATCTGATTTTAATTTACTCTCTTGAGGATCTATATCATTCAGGCAATGAATTAATCCATAATCCATAAGTTGCTGTCTGGCTTGCTTGATGTTTTCTTCAAGGATAGACTCATGCATCATATCACTTGGTAAGATAAAAGGGCTATTAGCCAGCAGGATCAGCAAACTCATTTTTTTGTATGCGTTGTACACAATTTGTCCTTATTAAAAATCAATAGAATTTACATTTAACTCACTGCAATCAATTTCGTTATGAATTATAGAGTTTCCCCAAACATAAGCATAGTTAACAGGCGGTATTAATTTAAAAGTATTAAGAATACGATGACGAAATTCTTCAATGGGTAGACTAAGTGTTGCAGCATTTTTTTCAGGGATATCACACTCAGTAATTCTTTGAAAATCGATCCATTTTAGATCATTATCAACAAACTCAATGAATTGAATATTGTGCTCAAAATAATCCCCAAAATCAGCAATTTTTAAAAGTGCGTAAATAAATTTGTCTGGATTATTTTTATCAAGAGATAGCTCGATAACATAGCATTTTGCACTGATTTCTTCCTCGCTAAATTTTGGATTAAATTGACAATACGAACCAAATTCTCGCAAATGAATATCTAACCGTATTTGTTTCATAAATTCTTCAGTCAGATGATGATTTTGAGGAATAATTTTAATGTCTCGGTAAATATCTTCTTTATAAAAATCTAAAACTGCTGTTTCATTATCATAAATCTCTTTAGACGTTTCATTACCGTCATGATTTATTTGTAAATCACTATTTTCCTTAATTATTTCAACATCGGCAGACGAAAATTTATTTTGCTCAGCAATATCTGCTAATGTGTATAATTTTTTCCTGGCTGTATTACCGAGACTTGCTAGGATGTCATAATCAAACTGATCTGCTTTTATTTCTGCTGTTAATAGCCGTTCAATATGAAAATGAGTGATATATTTTGTTGCTGAGAAAAAAGAACCCATTAAGAAAAAAAGTGTTGCTAGTGATGAAAGAATGGCTAGGGTATTAATTTTATCGATATGCTTTTTTGCTAACTGATACACTATTAGAAAAAAAATATTTTTTCCCGTATCAAAATTTGAAGAGTCTCGCGGATGGCTAGTTGAGTTGAAACTGTCATTACTGATTACATAATCTATCATTTCCTCTGATTCTGACTCTCGGTTCTTAGTTATTACCATTTCGGCACGATTAATTTTGAAGAAATAAAATAGAGCTAAAACAGCTAAGCCTAGAAAACTTAGGACGTAAATACACATTAGGAGTAATGCTATAGAAGTATTAAAAAGATAAAGATTTAAATAACGTTCTATATTGTTATTGTAGAAAAATAGAAGTGAAAAAGTTACAACAGTAATACTATATGAAAAGTACTTAAAAATGAATAGTTTCAATTGTTTATTGCTAATTTCTTCTTCGGTTTTTTGGGTGAATAAAGATTTTTTAAAATAAGTTTGTAATGAGCAGAGAACCATAAGAGAAAAAAAGATAAATAAAATGGTATTAAAAACTTCATATAAAGAACTTCCTTCATAATTGAAAACTAATAGCCATAAAATTCCAGCACAAATGATGCCAGCTGTTTTTAAAAAAAGAGCAGCCAAACGTATTAACATTAGAATGAGATTTGAACGCGTATGAGCCACAAAGATGATAGAGCATAGAATTAAATACAATAAAAAATAATTTATTATTTCCAGATAAAGTGAATTTTCAATGAATATCAGGCTAAGAGGAAAACTAATCAATTTTACTAATGGAGTCAGTAATCCCGTTAAGATTAGGATTATGAAATTACGCCATAAGCATAAGGTTTTATTAAAACTCGTTTGTGTTAATTTAATGCCAGAGACCCATAATTGACCATAAGGCAGTAAAAAAAAGTTTAGTGTAAACTGCGCTAACCAAAAAATAAAAGGACTAAAATGAGTGATTGATTTGTCGAAGTAATGAATGTGATTTAAGCTAAATGTAGCTGTTAAAATTACCATAACAATTGAAAAAAGTGCACTTTTTAAGAGGCTCAGAGTGTAAATCCGATTATTACTCATGTGAGGGACTAACATAGCAAAGTTAACAAAAAATATGCTTAATAATTGTATTTCATTTGCTTGATAAATAAATAAGTCAAAATTATTTTGTATTGATAGATGACCGATGAAAATGCTGTTATTGATTAATAACAAAAAAAATAAAAAAACAACTGCGCATGAAAGGATAATTTTCCCTAATTGTGAAAACGGCTTATCTAATTCTAGCTTATTTTTCATGATTTTCCTCAGTGATAGGTTCTTTATAAGCTTTCATGTGATTAATATAAAAAATATCACCCAAAAAAGAGACCGTTTGAAAGTCAGGTTCTAGTTTCTTAAACCCTTGCTTTATTGCTTCTTTATACTCTTCCGGTGAGTTAATAATAATCTTATCCTGATGTAAAACAGCGTACTCATTTGCATCAGTGACATGAAATTCCTTTAATGTGACTTCAAAGGTCTGACTGTTAATACTTAATAATTTAGAGGGTATTGGTAAAATAAGTGGGTCATGATAATAAAATATTGCATAAATAGGCTTGTTTGGTTGATTTTTATAGGGGTATATTACTTGAATAAAACAGGTAGGTTCTTTAACTTTTGCTAACTTGTAATCTGAATATTTAGTCAAACATTCATATATAGTGAATTTATCTAAATAACCTATGATAGCATCAAATTCTTCTTTAGATAGATTAGTTCCCTCTAAGGCAAAAATATTATTACCTTGATTCATCATTTTTTGTTTTTTTAGGTCTAAATCCGAGATTTTTTTCATATCATCTGATGCTAAATTAGCTTGCAAGATTACCTTAGAATCTTTATTTTTAGCCTTTCTTTCATCCTTGTCTAATGCAATAAATAACTCAAATGAAAGGATGATGAAAGTGATTAAAAAGGCAATAGTCCAGTAAATATATTTCACTTTGTAAAAGCAATTGTATTGGGATTCTGAGCTTAAAGGATGTGCCCCATCATTTTCGGAGAGTGAAGTGATTGAGGATTGCGGATTGCTGAACGAAATATCGAATTTTTGATTGCGAAGATAATATAAAATCAAAAATATGGCTATTTTTACATAATAAATAGCCGATAACAGGGCGCAAATGAATATCCATACATTAACGATTCTCCAATAGGCTGAATTCAGAGAAATTGTATTTTCAGGACTTAAGTTAAACCAGGAAAGGGTAAGGATAATACAAAAATGAAAGCAACTTAAAACGAATAAACAAGCTTTAAACTTATAGCGTCCTTTTTTTGTATTCATTAAGTCACTGGGCTTAAGACTAATTAAATAACAAAAAAGACAAATAAGGTAAAAAATTTGCATTCTGGCCAGTGTAATAGAATCTATAGAGTTACTATGTTGTTCAATAGAAAAATAAGATCTATAGAGATAAAAGACTGCAATTAACAAATACAAATTACTTGCTATTAATGCCAGCGGATTAAGGTAATAACCAATCGCTTGGTGAATTTTTGAAATGGTAACAATGATTTTACTATTTTTTTCTGCTACAGAAAAAAAATATGCAAGAATAAAAAGAGGTAAAAATATTGTTGTTATGCTGGAAAAAATAAGGGCTGGATCAATTAGACCTAGAAAAATAAAACATAGAGTAAAAGTTATAAATGAGGAAAAACAGGTAAATAGAATTTTGGATATGACGATTTGAATAATGTTTACAAAAGATTTTTCCTTCTTTTTTTTATAAAAACGAATGAAAACATTTTGTATAGTGATCAGAAACAAACCTATTAGAAAAGTGATTAAACTTTTTGGTAGTTGAGGGTATGAGCTGCTCTGTTCAATACTAAATGCACTGATGAGGAAAAGAGTAGCAGGCATCAAAAAGTGAATAAACACGTCACTTATTTTCTGCGGAGCGGTTATTAGTAAGCTAAATGTAAATAAAAAAAGCATTCCATGCACAAGTACTGGATAAGAAATACTTTTAGTAGCGGTAAGATAATCAGTTAAAGTCAATAGTTGCCATATCAAAAAGCCCATGATCGCTGCGATAAGCAACTCTTTATCCAAACGTTTTGTTACCTGTGAAACGGACATTGTCTTTGTTCCCTATCAGTAATAATGCAGTAATGATGTATTGATAAATTCTTTAAAATAGTCGCACAAAATAGGCGCTGTTAATAGCAAGCAAGTTGATAATAGATTTTGAGATTATTGATAATTTAGTGATTAATAAAATTATTATATAACAGTAATTTAGGTAATTTAATTTCGAGAAAGTTCAGGCGACACTAAGAATTGATAGACTCAGTATAGACTGCTTACTTAACCGTATTCATAAATTATTGTCTATAATGCATTTAGAACAGTAATTTGAATTATCGGTTGGAATATAAAGTACTGTAATTATTTGAATATTTACCTAAGACTCATATTATCTTACTATGAATTAAATGGCGTAATATTTATTAGGCAAAGTGTAGCGTATAAACATTGTAAATCAATAGACAATTATATGTAAATCGATATGTTTCATTGGAATTAGACTTATTTTGCTCACTTTTGAGAGTTTTTATTCTTTCTATCTGCGGATAATTTTATTAGTTTAAATAGCGGTTAAAAAGATAACACTGAGCATCTTTTTAGATGAGCTAACTTAACCAATCAATTATCGCTAAGTTATTAATTAAAAATTATAAAATAGCTAATAATTACAAATAATTACCACAAAAAATAAATTAGTTTATCATTATTAGATTAGTGAACATCTAAAATTTATGTAATAAAATTTATCAGATTCAGAGCACAAATTAGGAAAATCATTTAAAGGGGGAAAAATGAAATCAGAACGCTGTATTAATTTCAGAGAATTAGGTGGATACTTAACCATTACAAATAAAAAAATAAAAAAAGGTAAACTGCTTCGATCTGGCGCTCATCATCAATGCAAAGAAATTGATAAAGCATTTTTAAGTTCACTGGCTATCGATACAATAATAGACTTAAGGGGAAATAAAGAAAGGGCGCTTGAGACGACAAATTTGCAATTATTTAGTCAAAATAATAGCAATATAATCAACCACATTTTTTGGGATTATGATCTGAACTTTGATATAAAAACGCTTATTCAAAATGCTGAAAATAATCCAGAAACACTGATTGAAAAAGTTGACAGACTTTATATCGATTTTTATTCAAAATTGCCATTTGAATTTGGACCTAGGTTGTCGAAACTTTTTGATGAACTAAAACTTGGAAAAACGATTTTATTTCATTGCAGTGCAGGTAAAGACAGAACTGGTTTCATCGCTTTCATCCTGCTATCTATTTTAGAAGTAGATTATAAAATCATTATGCAAGATTATCTTTTAAGTGATGCGTGCCATAACAGAAGACAAATTATGGTGCCTTCTGATAATAAAGAAATTAAGACTGAAGAGGAAATGCTCTCAAGCAGCATCAATCCAATAGGTAAAATACCTGAAAAGTTAAGTAGGGCGCTTGCAGGAGTTAAATCGGAGTATTTAGATAAAGCAAGAATAACAATAAAAAAAGAGTTTGGTTCTGTCTTAGAATATGTAAAGCATTTTACCAATATTACGGATAATGAATTAGGGCTAATTAGAAACCATTATCTCTGTGAGTTAGGTTCTATTTTATAGTTCTTTGATATTATTTGCTATCGTATCGATTCGTATAAAATAGCGCCTTATTACAACGTCACTATCATTAAACCCAATAAGTGACGTTGTAACTAATTGAGGTGGAGACATTTGCATCAACTGGCATTTAAAAAAAGCTTTCTTAGATACTTTTTTTGAATCTATCACGCGATTAGTTTACGTCACAAACTAATCATTCTATTGTGATACGAATTGAGTATTGAAGACATATACAATGACACCCCTTATTCAGTTACTCGATAATCAAAATACTCAAGCAAAAATGTCTGGAATTTAATACGTATTTTCCCTTTTAAAAGAAACAAAAACCTAACTCTGAGCGTTCATGCATTGCTAGAAAATATAAATTAAACAACCATTAACAAAGAGAACAACAAATCATTGTAAAAGCTTGCATTTGTAAGCTTACGGTTTCTATTTAAGGCATTATAGAAAAAATATGAGCAAAAGGTTTAATAACAATTATTCTAATTCATAGGGATCTAGAACTATTAGAATCAAGGCTAGAGGTAGCCAAACTTAAATTAGGTATCTTCACTTTAAGTACGAATGATATTGATAATACACCAGATATGCATGAATTATTAAGTTTGTACAAATCACAACATTGAGTCGAGAGAGGATTCAGATTCTTAAAAGATCATTCATTCATGACCTCGTCATTTTTTGTTTAAAAACCAAGCTGCATACAAGTGTTATTGTTTTTAATGGCCACAGCACTCATGATTTATGCCGTTCTAGAGCATCAAATCAGAACTACACTCAAAGAGAATAAGAAAACCGTTACAAATAGTGTGAAGAAACAGACAGATAATCCAACGTTGAAATAGCGATTCTTGAAATTCACCAAAATTAAATGTTTGATAGTGGATAAAAAACTGTGCATATTAAGGGTATTGATGAAGTACATAGGTTGATCATCAGACTGTTAGGCGAACCATACGAGTTAATATATAAGCAGGTTAAAGAATGACCAATTTTAACAAAGGAAATAATTATAAAGCATAGTGCGCAAAAGCGGTTTAAGGGTTTGTAATTAAAAAAAAGTTTTGATGATTTATACTCCAAAAAATGGTATAAAATAAAATGGGCTAAAAAATAGAGCTAAATTGATTAGAAAAGCTATATTTTTTAAATTTGTATTTTCAATTTATTTTTTCATTTTTTCATTTCTTAAGGGGTATTGAATGCAATGGAATGATCCAACCTTTATCACCTTTTTGCTATACATCGCACTGATGCTTTTAATTGGATTTATTGCTTATCGTTCTACGAAAAACCTATCTGATTATATTCTAGGCGGAAGAAGGTTAGGCAGTTTTGTGACAGCTTTATCGGCAGGTGCATCAGATATGAGCGGATGGTTATTAATGGGGCTTCCTGGAGCAATATTGGTAAGCGGTTTATCTGCTAGCTGGATTGCAATTGGGCTGATCATAGGCGCGTATCTAAATTGGCGATATGTTGCAGGCCGTTTGCGGTTGCATACCGAATATAATGGAAATTCTCTCACGTTGCCAGATTATTTTGCAAATCGTTTTGAAGACAAATCCAATGTATTGCGCATCATCTCTGCAATAGTTATATTGATTTTTTTCACCATTTATTGTGCATCTGGAGTTGTCGCTGCGGCTAAATTGTTTACTTCGACGTTTTCAATCAGCTATGAAGAGGCGATATGGTGGGGCGCTAGCGCCACAATTGCTTATACGTTCATTGGTGGATTTTTAGCAGTTAGTTGGACTGACACAATTCAAGCATCATTTATGATTTTTGCCCTTTTATTGACACCTGTTATGATGATTATGCATAGCGATGGAGTGACAGCGTCACTCGATGTTATAAGAGCTTCAAGTGTTAGTTATTTGCAAATGATTGGTGATTTTAAGTTAGTTACATTACTCGGTATTATTTCATCTCTAGCCTGGGGACTTGGCTATTTTGGTCAACCACATATTTTAGTAAGATTTATGGCTGCTTCCTCCGTTCAAGCTATTCCTAATGCAAGGCGTATTTCTATGACTTGGATGATTTTGTGTCTAGGTGGCGCTGTAGCAGTTGGATTTTTTGGTATCTCTTTTCTAGAAACGACATTAGGCAGTACGCAAAAATCATATCTGTTAGATACAGCAGGTAATCAAGAACGTATTTTTATCATAGCAGCTCAGCTCTTATTTAATCCTTGGGTGGCAGGTGTTTTATTATCAGCAATATTAGCAGCAATTATGAGTACGCTTAGCTGTCAGTTACTTGTATGCTCTAGCTCCTTAACTGAAGATATATACAAAACATATGTTAGACCTCATGCAACTCAAACTGAACTGGTATGGACAGGGCGTCTGATGGTTCTTTTAGTGGCTATTATTGCGATATTGATAGCATCTGATCAAAATAGCAAAGTATTAGGTCTTGTTTCTTATGCATGGGCAGGATTTGGTGCAGCTTTTGGTCCTATAATTATCTATTCAGTTTTTTGGAATAAACTCTCTAGAAATGGCGCTATAACAGGCATGATTGTAGGTGCGGCGACTGTCTTAATCTGGGAAAACATTCCTTTGTTACAAAGTACTTTATACTCTTTAGTGCCAGGCTTCATTTGTTCTGCTGCATCTGTTTATATTGTTAGTCGATTTTTCAGTGAAGCATCCTTAACAATGCAGTCTCGTTTTGATAAAGTAAGCCGTGAGTATGATAAATTAATGAACTAATGAACTAATGAACTAATCAATTCACATATGTAAGTATGCAATTGTTATTAATATTTTTATCTTTTTGATAATTGCACTTATATTAAATACACTTGTTTCCGTAAATTTGTGTGAATAATTGAATCGGATAAAGGAAATGATAATGGATGATCTGAAATTATCTATAAACATCAATAATCTTCTAACTTCAAAAACAATTTAAAGTGAACATATTGAATATAAAGAGAGGGGTATCCTGAAGCTATTATTATTATTATCGAGTAGAGCGACCCTGAAAATAATTCTGTGTATCTGCCATTTTCATTTAAAGGTGATCTGTCAGACGATCACCAAATTCTATCATAAATCTACTCATTGCCTGCTTCCAATTTCGTATTGACATAGTCCATTTTTTAGAGGCTGCTTCATGGCTAGATAAACCACTTTTTTAACCGAATCTTCGTTAGGAAATACTTTACGCTTCTTGATAGCATGACGAATGACACTATGCAAGGATTCAATTGCATTTGTTGTATAGATAGCTTTTCTAATATCTTGCGGGTAATTGAAAAAAGTATTAAGATTTTCCCAATGAGACCGCCAACTTTTACTGATTTGCGGATATTTTCCATCCCATTGTTCTGCAAAAGCCTCTAAAGCGGATAATGCTGCTGATTCACTGACTGCTTGATAAACCTGTTTTAAAGAAGTTGTGACTGCTTTATAGTCTTTCCAAGCAACATATTTAAGGCTATTTCTTACCATGTGAATGATACACAATTGAATGTAAGTCTCCGGATAAACACTATTAATTGCTTCAGGAAAGCCTTTTAATCCATGAATACAAGCAATAAGAATGTCCTTAACGCCTCTATTTTTAAGTTCTGTGAACACTTAACCAAAATTTAGCGCCTTCGTTGTCAGCAAGCCACATCCCAAGTAATTCTTTTTTACCTTCAGAATTCACAACTAAAGCTAGAAAAATGGATTAATTACTAAGCCATTCTTACGGGCTTTGACGACGATACAATCTAAATAAACAATGATGTAGAGAGATTCTAAAGGCCTATTTTGCCACTCTAGTACTTGCTCTTTAACCGCATCAGTCACTTTGGAAATTAATGTGGGTGATACATCAGCATCATACATTTCCAAGGTTGCTAATGCACATTTGTGTTTGTTTCCAATCATGGTATCAGCTCCCCAGTCACCGACTCGTGTTCGGTTATTAGCTGCTTCTGGTCTTTCATCAATATCTTTTCTATTCGGTATACCAAACTTGCTACCCGTGCTACCGTAACGCTTTCTATAGGTCTTACCTTGATGTCGTAAATGCGTATACAAATCACCGCCAGCTTTTTTATCTGCTAAGATTTATTGGTAGACTGTTTCATGATGCAATTTAATTATGCCGTTACTTGCTAACCGTCCCACTATTTGTTCAGGGCTGCATTCTCGACGAAGGTATTTATCAATTTTTTAGTTATCTCAGCTGTCAATTTTACGTGCTTATGCATATCTTTATGACGTTGTAAGGCTTTGCTATTTGCTTGCTAATAACGATAGCCTCGTTGGCCTTTATTACGGTTTACTTCTCTGCTAATTGTACTTTGTTAACGCTCAAGATCTCTTGCTATTTGTGATAAAGACATTCCTTTTTTCAATGAAGTATTGATATAATGCCTTTCATCAAGACTCAGGTGATTGTAGCTCATTGTGTAGCCCTCTGCTTAGTTTGGTCGCTTAGCATTATATCTCTGAGTCTTAATCTTTTCGACCCTCAATTAATGTTACGCGACTGACAGTGGCTATGCACTTATTATAAGGTGTGCTGTGAAACCAATCATTAGGAGATTGGTATGCTTTATTTGTGATGATGGTAGACCCATCA
>NZ_JBHLXE010000060.1:0-1104 GCF_042432445.1 Thorsellia kenyensis
TTTAAGCCATCGGTGTCTGGGTTGTACCCTTCGATGTTCAAGTTTTCGATTGAACCTGGTGGTGTGATATCCACTAACACAGGATAGGTCGATGCTGGACTGTTATTACCAGCGTCATCACGTTGGTTAACGCTTAAATCCCCTGACGTATTGTCAGTTAATTTGCCTTCAGGAATTTGCAATTCAAACTCTGCATTGCCATCCTCGTCCGTTGGACCATAGCTCAGTGGGTACTCGCCCTCTTTAGGATCGGTACTGAACACTAACTCTTCACCATTTGGTAAGGTCACCACAACATCTTGACCCGCTTCGCCTTTACCCGTGATGGTTGGAGTGGTCGTATTTAAGCCATCTGTGTCTGGGTTGTACCCTTCGATGTTCAAGTTTTCGATTGAGCCTGGTGCTGTGGTATCCACTAACACAGGATAGGTCAATGCTGGACTGTTATTACCAGCGTCATCACGTTGTTTAACGCTTAAATCCCCTGACGTATTGTCAGTTAATTTGCCTTCTGGAATTTGCAATTCAAACTCGGCATTGCCATTTTCGTCCGTTGGACCATAGGTTAATGGGTACTCGTCACCTTTAGGATCGGTACTGAACACTAACTCTTCACCATTTGGTAAGGTCACCACAACATCTTGACCCGCTTCGCCTTTACCCGTGATGGTTGGCGTCGTCGTATTTAAGCCATCGGTGTCTGGGTTGTACCCTTCGATGTTCAAGTTTTCGATTGAACCTGGTGGTGTGGTATCCACCAACACAGGATAGGTCGATGCTGGACTGTTATTACCAGCGTCATCACGTTGGTTAACGCTTAAATCCCCTGACGTATTGTCAGTTAATTTGCCTTCAGGAATTTGCAATTCAAACTCTGCATTGCCATCCTCGTCCGTTGGACCATAGCTCAGTGGGTACTCGCCCTCTTTAGGATCGGTACTGAACACTAACTCTTCACCATTTGGTAAGGTCACCACAACATCTTGACCCGCTTCGCCTTTACCTGTGATGGTTGGAGTGGTCGTATTCAAGCCATCAGTGTCTGGGTTGTACCCTTCGATGTTCAAGTTTTCGATTGAACCTGGTGCTGTGGTATCCACTAAC
>NZ_JBHLXE010000061.1:0-624 GCF_042432445.1 Thorsellia kenyensis
ATGCTAATTTAACGGATGTACTGAGAACGCTTAATGCTAAATTTCAAGACATGGATAACTATAAACTTTTTCATAATCAGCTTAAAAAACCTGAATTGACAAAGTTATTACAATCGATAACCGAAACCGCCAGTAAAAAATTGCTATTAGACCCTTTTAATGCTGCTTTACCTGCTCATTATCCATTTAAAAATATTCACTTGCATGATGGTTCATCCCTAACATTACATGAAAAGTTGAAAGAGATAATACCAGGCCGATTTACTAAAACTGCCCCCGCTGCGATTGAACTTCATTTAACGCTTGATCTGGTTGCTGGCACAGCAAATTATATTGGTTTAGACCCAGATAAATAGAGTGAAAAACATCACAGGCCATACGCTAATGATTTAAAGGAAACATTAGTATTGATGGATGCAGGGTTCTTCGATATTAATTACTGTAAAGAAATTAATGAATATAAAGGATTTTATCTTATTAGAGCAAGCAATAGTATTAACCCAAATGTGTTAGCGTATGAAATAGCTGGAAGTAATCAAGTGATTGATTGTCATGTAAATAAAGAACATGGAACACGTACAAGACTGAAAGACATCAAATCAGGAAAAGATTGCGTTGTTGATT
>NZ_JBHLXE010000062.1:0-910 GCF_042432445.1 Thorsellia kenyensis
TAGCTCTAAGAAACCTTCATCTAAGGTTTGTGGTTGACCCACAGATACGTTAAATACGATGTCCGTTTGTGGCCCTGTCGTACCGACACTATTAACCGGCGCAACACTGATGCGATTTTGACCATCACTTAATGGATTTTCAATGTCAAAACTCCACTCGTTATTCATCACGGTCGCACGGCCAATCGCTACACCATTAACATAAACTTCAACTTCCACAACACCATCTGGTGCACGGCCAACCAATTGTGGCTTGTTATCATCCGTGATGCTGTTGCTCTTAATTGGACCTTGGAACTCACCTACGTTATCTAAAAGCTCAAAGCTGTCTGGAGATAAAATGTCCGGTATGCTCGTGTTAATGACCACGACAAAGCGCTCACCTTCAATACTGGTGTTACCCGCTTGATCAGTCAAGGTAACATAAAACTCATGTACACCATCGTCGAGTTCTTGTAATTTTAATATCCAGGTCCCTTGGTTACTCACAACCGCAGAGGCCAGCAATTTAGTGCCTGTCGCTTTATCATAAACCTGTACGGTCGTACCCGGCTCACCGGTACCTCTTAAGGTCGGTGAAGATTCATTCGTACCACCACCATTCGGTATAAAGCCTTTATTTGGATCGGTGCTGTCTTCAACACTCACTATCACACCCGCATCCGGTGGCGTTAAGTCATATTTAACATCAAAGGTTTTCGTTAATGCATTACCTGACGCATCCACTGTCTTCACAGTATAAGTCTGTACGCCATCATCAATGAAGGTGCTTGGGATATCAAAACGCCATTTACCATTCTCGTCAGCCAAGACATCACGGGTATTTAATTTGTATTCACCAAAATAAATATCTACTTTCGCCCCAGGTAACGCTGTACCTAATAAGGTCGGCGTCTTATCATTCGTCAAG
>NZ_JBHLXE010000063.1:0-6934 GCF_042432445.1 Thorsellia kenyensis
AAACAAACGGTGTAGCTTAGTATGTGAAAATTATAAATAACTAACAACTATCTTGACAAGTTCCGCTGGCGGTAATGTAGAAATAGGCTCACCGAAAAATATTTTATTGAAAGCGATTACGGTACAGAAGATGGGTGCCAGCGATTACCGGGTTCCGCCGCCACCATTACCAAGTGGACATAGTGAGTTTTTTATCTTGAAAAATCAAAAAACAGGTCAGGTGATTGCAAATCGCTCTTATAGAATTACGACTTCCGAAGGAGAAGTTTATACTGGGATTTCTGATAAAAATGGAAAAACAGTTGAAGTTTATACAGCTAAGCCTAGTGAATTAAAAATTGAGTTTATGTAATTGACCTAGCATACTTGAATGATTCGACTATGATTCATTATTTTAGAAGATGCCACAATCTAAATTTTTTATTTTTGAAACTGTTGTAAATGGGGGTACTACTATGACTGAAAATGTCCAGGCTAATACACAAACACAAGCAATACCTTCAGGTAAAGAGGTATACCTACCCCCTGAACCAGCGTTGTACTTTCATCCAGAAACGGGCGAACTATTTTATTTAGATGTAGATGAAAACGCAGAGATTGAAGAAGAGGATGCTTTCCTTTCAGCTTTAATTAAAGAACGAATTGCTAAAGGGATAGAATATTTAAAAGTCTCCTCTAGCTTAAAAAATGAGGCAATTTCAGAACCACTTAATCACATAGAAATAAGAATTCAACAAGCAAAAGATGAGCTTAATAAAGCGGTTGAAGCCTTAGAAAAGGAACTTGAATCTCTAACAAAGATTCACCCTGATGAAGAGGTTAAGTTGTATGATGATAGTGAAAAAGATAGAGCCATTCGTATGGTTGAGTTGATCAAAGTAAAAAAACATTGGGGAAAAAAATATACCTATGTGCGGTCGGATAAAATAAAAAATCATTGGCGAAAATATAAACTTAATAAAAAAGACTATTTGGTTTTTAAGGGAATGACACCTCAAGATTCCAGTTCAACTGATAAAAGAAAAAAACCTACCCGTATCGATGAAGACAAGTTTAAATCTGCGATGAAAGAAGCAATTAATCAAATCAAAGAATCCGGTGTAAATCTCAAACTCTGGGAAAAACAATGGCCAGGAGATAGCGGCGTGCTAGGTGACTGGGCTAAAGATATCAATGAAAAATTAAAATTCAAAAAAAACAAAAATCCTGATGAACCCTCTCAAATCGATTTTAGTGCAGAGGCTCAGTTGATGCGTTATAGCTATGGGGCTGGCACTGTGGGTGAATATAATCCATTTGTATTAAATGATTTAAGCGAAGCAAAAGGAGAAATATCAGCTGGATTTAATTTTTATGCTAATTTTGATGTATGCGCAGCCCAAGCTAAAGGCAGTGTGTACATTCCTGATGAAAAAGGATTAGAAATAACCTATCCAAATAAAAATGGTGAAACAAGTTCATTAGGCCATTTTAGATTTCAAATAGAAGCTAAATTATATGGCAGTGTAGGAGCCAGTGGAGCTATCCATCTAAATGTCAAAATAGGTACAGATGGTATCATGGGTACTAAAGGCGACCCACAGACGGAGCGACTTGGTTTTCCAGGTAATAAAAAAGTGGACTTAAAAAAGGTAAGAGACCAATCTGGCCTAGATGCAGAACTAGGGGTTTTTGTAGGGGTAGAGGCGGGTGGCAATATTGCAGGGACATTTGGTTGGAAAAATCCAGAACTACAAGAAGATTTCACTGATTTAGCCAAGATTGTTGTGGGTAAATCAGTCATGGCTGGTGTGGGCGCTAAGGGCGCATTGCGATTTACCCTCATTGATAATAAATTACGGATACTGGTCAAAGCGGCATTATGTTGGGGGGTTGGTGCTAAAGGTGAATTTGCATGTGAAATGGACTTAAACACCATCATGACGCAATTTCTCCCGTGTTTTACCTATATGCTACGTAACGTAGATTATATTGAAGTGGCTGAAATTATGGACGCTGAAGATTTTGCAGCGCTCTGTGCATTAGTGATATTGTTGCCAAATCCTGCTCTCCTAGGTACGGCGGTGCTTTCTTTTAATTTTGGTGAAGACATTATCAACAAATTGACGAGGTTATATGACCAAGCTGAATTTCGTTTGCAATTAATGGATCAAATTAATCAATCACCTGATTTTTTAAAATATAGCCCACCTGAAAGTAAAGGCTCTCTGATTGCGATGCTATTGGAAAAATCGTTTTGGGATATATTCTGGCTTCGCGGTAAAACACACGAACAGCAGGAGTGTGAAAACAAAATGGAAGACAGCTATAGTGGACGAAAAATGGCAATATTAAAGTGTTTTCGATGGGTGCAGTCTAAGCGAGATTATGAAAATGTGTTACAACATATCTCACTTATTCCTGGTGAAACCAAAACATCGGATTGGCGACAAAATGAAACTAAAATCATTGAATTTTTGAAGAAGGGAGAATTTTCTTACAGAAATAACAATCCGCGAAGTAGAGATTATCTAACTGACGTTTATAATAGTACTTATCACGTTAGTTTTAAAAAGATATACGCTAGCTTGCCTGATTCAATTGATGATCCATTGGCTGTTCTTAAACCTATTTCAGATGAAATCTTCAGCGGCTGTGCGCAAACAATAAACCCATTTTCAGGAATCAAGTGGATATAAAAAAGAGACATAAGGGAGTTTTATTTTTAGGTGTAACGTACACCATGCCTCTTTATCAGAACCCACAGATGTTCCACCTGAGGTAATTACGCCATAGTTTAATTTTTAAAAGCAATAAGAGGTTGGATGTATAAAAAAATTATGGTGCAACATGGTGTAAAAGTGAATGATGGATTGGCATCAATCAAAATATCTACTGACAAGAATAAATAAGCAATTAAAATGAGTTGGAAGCCCTATGACCTAAATTAATATAGCGAACCATGGAAAATTGGTTGATTTCTTTGTATTTTCGGTATTATAAGATGAAATCTTCAGCAGCTGTGGGCAAATCATAAAATTCGATTTCGATTTATAGCCTATGATTTTCGGTGAAGCAATAAAGCTATGGTAATAAGGATTTGACTAAATATAGGTAACGTTAAGGATAAAATATGTTAAGTCGTTTTGGTTCGGTTGTACTAATTTTGGCGCTACTCACATCGTGTAAAGAAGCGCCTATAACTCCAGAGGCTAAAGCATTTGCTGAGTCGATAATAGCCGATATGGTCCCGATTAAAGGGGGAACGTATGAGATGGGGGATTTTGGTAAAAAGTCGCATGGTTTAAATTTATTGCCTGAGTACGATGATCTTTATTTACATCAAGTCACTTTAGATGATTTCAAACTGGCGGCCCATCGTATCACCTGGGCTCAGTATAATGAGTATGCGAAATTTGCAGATGTAGAAACGACTAAGGTGGAAGAATGGAAGGAAAATTTATTTACCACAGTGAATCGTAATGCACCGATTATGGCAGCGTCGGTGCGCTGGGAAGATGCCAAAGCCTTTTGTCAGTGGGTGGGTAAGGCAACTGGGGAGATAGTGGATTTACCCACAGAAGCGCAGTGGGAGTATGCCGCACGTAATCGTGGGCAGTATGTGGTTTTTGCCACCGATAATGGTGAGTTTGAACCTGGGCGTAATATACCCTCCCCACTTAAATCTGCACCCGTAGGGCAGTATCCACCTACGCCTTTGGGGCTCTATGATATGCTCTCCCGGGATGTAGAATGGGTGAATGATTGGTATGATAGGCATTACTATACATACTCTTCAGAGAAAAATCCTGTCGGCCCTAAATATGGTGAAGAAAAAGCTGTGCGTAATCGTGTCTCTGGAAGTGATATTCAAAACCTGACCATCTCTAGGGGGCCCGTGCACCCAACTACCCATTCTATTGAATCGTGGAGAGATAAAAAAGAGACATCAGGTAGTGTTGTCTTTCGTTGTGCGGTACATCATGCCCCATTACCCGAGCCCACAGATGTTCCACCTGAGGTAATTACGCCATAGTTTAATTTTTAAAAGCAATAAGAGGTTGGATGTATAAAAAAATTAAGGTGCAACATGGCGTAAAAGGGAATACTGGATTGGCATCAATCAAAATGCCTACTGATAAGAATAAATAAGGAATTACAATGCGCTGAAAGCCCTATGGCCTAATGAATATAGCGAAGCTCAGGGAATTGGTTGATTTCTTTGTATTTTCGGTATTATAAGATGAAATCTTCAGCAGCTGTGCGCAAATCATAAAATTCGATTTCGATGTATAGCCTATGATTTTCGGTGAAGCAATAAAGCTATGGTAATAAGGATTTGACTAAATATAGGTAACGTTAAGGATAAAATATGTTAAGTCGTTTTGGTTCGGTTGTACTAATTTTGGCGCTACTCACATCGTGCAAAGAAGCGCCTATAACTCCAGAGGCTAAAGCATTTGCTGACTCGATAATAGCCGATATGGTCCCGATTAAAGGGGGGACGTATGAGATGGGGGATTTTGGTAAAAAATCGCATGGTTTGAATTTATTGCCGGAAAGTTGGGACCTGAAACCACATCAAGTCACTTTAGATGATTTCAAACTGGCGGCCCATCGTATCACTTGGGCTCAGTATAATGAGTATGCGAAATTTGCAGATGTAGAAACGACTAGAGTGGAAGAATGGACGGAAAATTTATTTACCACAGTGAATCGTAATGTCCCGATTATGGCAGCGTCGGTGCGCTGGGAAGATGCCAAAGCCTTTTGTCAGTGGGTGGGTAAGGCAACTGGGGAGATAGTGGATTTACCCACAGAAGCGCAGTGGGAGTATGCCGCACGTAATCGTGGGCAGTATGTGGTTTTTGCCACCGATAATGGTGAGTTTGAACCTGGGCGTAATATACCCTCCCCACTTAAATCTGCACCCGTAGGGCAGTATCCACCTACGCCTTTGGGGCTCTATGATATGCTCTCCCGAGATGTAGAATGGGTGAATGATTGGTATGATAGGCATTACTATACATACTCTTCAGAGAAAAATCCTGTCGGCCCTAAATATGGTGAAGAAAAAGTAGCACGTAATCGGGTATCTGGAAGTGATATTCAAAACCTGACCATCGATCGATCGCCCATTCATCCAACTACCCATTTTATTGAATCGTGGAGAGATAAAAAAGAGACATCAGGAGATGTTGTCTTTCGTTGTGCGGTACATCATGCCCCATTACCCGAGCCCACAGATGTTCCTCCTGAGGTAATTACGCCATAGTTTAATTTTTAAAAGCAATAAGAGGTTGGATGTATAAAAAAATTATGGTGCAACATGGCGTAAAAGGAAATGATAGATTGACATCAATCAAAATGTCCACTGACAAGAATAAATAAGGAATTAAAATGCGCTGGAAGCCCTATGACCTAAATGAATATAGCGAACCATGGAAAATTCGTTGGTTTTTTTGGGTATTTTCGGCAGTATTGATTTTATTGGTGTGCTTTTTCGGGCAAAGATATTGGGCTGGTGGATGGGATGGTGAGAGTTTCACATTTTGGCATGAAACTCAAAACACTCTTCTGGGGGTTCTCTTAGTGATTTTTGTCCTTCGTTTAGGGGTTTATTATAAACAAAAAATCTATTATGACGCTTGGTTAGAGAAGTGTGAGCGCACTGAGGCTCATTATAAGGCATGGGCTAATCGCCATTTGGTTTGTTTTGCGAGTTTCACTCAATTTCCAGGTAAACTTAACCCTCGCACTTGGTTATCCCATAGAGAGCAACTTGAACAATTTATTGACCAAGCCTTACCTATTGAGTTCATAGAAAAAGACAATGAATTAAAATCTGCATTTCATTATGCCGTCGATGGGGTTTTAGCTGAACTTAAAGAAATCAACCGCCATTATCCAGTGCGTTGCCATGTGATTTTGAATATCTCAGAGAAAGATTATCCCTCAAATAGGTATCACGAAGCATTTTTTAAATCACTTTTAGAAGAGCGCCTAGGCAACAAAGGTAAGCCGCTCATTATTGAGCTACACCCTGTAAAAAGTGATTTTTCACTTTTTACACCAATGTTTCAAAACTCCGTTGAAGAAGCGCATTTATTGATTGTCTTACAATTAGGCCAATCAGAGCAAGTCTCTGATGCCTTGGCGAGCTATCTGTTGATTTTAGGGGAGTACCATGTTCACAAGCCTATATTACCTGGTAAAGCGAAATTTTATCGCCCTCAATTAATTCGTGAGAATGAGATATCTCATGATATGAATAAGTTTCTTACACTATTGCCACAAGCGCAAGCCAAGATGCCATTGATTCAATCGGCTCAAGTGAACGAACACGCTCAAGCCATCTATAGCTATCTATTTAATGCACAGTCAATGCCTACAGAACTGAGTGTATTATCTGCATATACAGGCACTTTAGGTCGCTTAAGTGATTTATTGACACTAGGTTTTTTATTAGAAATAGCAGAAGCAACACCTAAGCAATTACTCTTGGCTAATGCGTTTGAGCCTGAAGGATATCTCGGATACATAGAACAAATGAAAGCTCATTGATACATTAACCTAGTCTCACGAGATTTTTAAAAATATTATCATGATTTAACTCTCGTTAATTTGTCTTATTTCCTAGATAGAGACTATTTTTTTATTGATAGGTGCTATTTTTATCAGAGCAAACAGCATTAACATCATTAACTCAACGGCAAGTTATTTTCGATTGTTCAGAAGAGCAAGGTATCATCATTGATTTTTTTAACTATTTAACTATTTAACTATTTAACTATTTAACTATTTAACTATTTAACTATTTAACTATTTAACTATTTAACTATTTAACTATTTAACTATTTAACTATTTAACTATTTAACTATTTAACTATTCGTGGATTTGTATAATAAGTGCATAGCCGCTGTCAGTCGCATTGCATTAATTGAGGGTCGAAAA
>NZ_JBHLXE010000064.1:0-3794 GCF_042432445.1 Thorsellia kenyensis
CCCCTGCTGATAAACGCTCAGGTAAGGATGTGGCTAAATTACAGAAAAGACAAGAGGTAATGAACCACAAGAAAGAAAGCCATCCTAATAGATGGGCTAAAGGGCATATACGTGATTGGAGTCCAATAACTAAAGTGACGCTTAATGAAATGCCTGAAAAGGAAAAAACAAACGGTGTAGCTTAGTATGTGAAAATTATAAATAACTAACAACTATCTTGACAAGTTCCGCAATCAGCTGCTCTTTATCGAGTTGCTTAATTTCCTCTATATTGAATGGTTTTGATTGATTTTTCATAGGTTTAATTATACCAAAATTAATCACTTAAATAAATAAAAACAACAGCTTACTTAACTTTTAAGTGATAAGAAATGACGATTTTTAGTGTTTAAAATTAGCTAAATTTAACCCTTCAATTTTAGAAAAATCGAACCCTTTACACAGCCAATTAAATTGCTCTTGTGTCAAAATCAGTTCAGATTGTTCAGTTTGAAATTTAGGGAAATTACCTTGGTGTAATTTGCGTTGACATAACCGTATTAACACGATGAACACATCTATTTTTTAAATTTAGAGCTTCTGGACAGTTAGTCATTCAACAAAGGATGGTATTACTGGGGAATCCGAGAATTGAAGATTAAATTACCTATTTAACTGCCTGGAGAAGATCTGGATTAACACAAAGGCAATACTGTGAATTACATCAATTAAATTGGAATACATTTAAAAGTTGTGCAGCTGCTATTGGAATTTTTAGAGAATATTTTACCCACGATCATTATACAGCTACAGATAAGGCTTACTGATAATTTTCAGTAGCTTAAACCTGCATCTTGATTTAGATTGGGTTTATACACTATAATCATTTACATTTTATTCAAGAACAAATTAGGAAGTTATTATGTATTGGAATATTCCACCGGTTCCCAAAAGGAGTTCACCAGTCCCTTACAATTTATTACGTTGGTTATTATTAATAATAATAGTTGGAGTTCTTTCATTTTATTTACTACTAAAGTTGAAAAATTTCGGTTTTGATAGCGAACAAATGCGAATAGCTAAATTAATTATTATATTTTTATTTTGCTTTATTTTGTTTTTCACAATTGTATTCATAATTTCAATAGCAGTGATTAATTTTAATCGTAGATTAGAAATTCGGGATTTTAATGAACATCAACGCTACTGGTCTCAATGGGCTCAACGTAAGCTACCGCTTTTAAGTTTTAGTGCTTATTTACCATCAAAAATCGACCAAAACTTAATTAAAAAAATAGCTGGGATAGAAGCTAATGTAACTGATAAATATAAAATTGATAAACAAATGGATGAAAAAAAGTTAATACCCGGTATTTCGCATTAAAAAATCATTTGTGCTAAATTTGCACTAAATTGTATGTTATTCGACATATATTGTATCTGCATCGAAAACACTAAGTGAAATCCCCAAAAAGACGCTATTATTTGGTTATTTTCATATATAAATCATTGATATTTATTAATAATTATGTTTTTGCTGCACAGCTATTTCGAGTCGTTTCACCCAAGATAAAATAGTGTGCTTTGTTCAACCAATTTGACTAAACTTGGTACATCGCGAGGTAGTCTTCACCAAGTATTTTTAAGATCAAATTAACCTCCTTAGGAAGCTTTGTTAGTTGCTGTTTTATTGCATTATTATTGCGGGTCTGAATGAGTGAAATGTGCCTAAATAATTTAAAAACGTACTTGGCTGTGGGCTTGTTTGTTAGCTTGTTACAATGCCCCCTAATTTGACTCCCTGAACGCTGTAATTGAGTTCTGATCTCATGTTGTACCGCGCAGTAAACCATAATGCAGACTGTCTTGAGCATCAATAATGACTCAATACGATGCGGCGTATGCAAGTAAATTGAATTGGCAAAAAAAGAGGGGTCTTTCAACAACCTAAAGCCACTTTCAACTTTCTCTTGTGATTTATATCGGTCTAATAGGCTCAGCATGTCCATTTCTTCACTTAAGTCATTAGTTGCAATGATAAACATACCGAGTTCTGAACTGGCCTTTACTACAGCTTCCTCCGATACAGAGCCAGTGACATTTACCTTGTATTTGTAATGCGTTGGAATATCATTGTTCTTAGGTCTACCTTGTTTTTCGTAGCACTTCACTGGTGCTATTTCGAGTGAGTCATTGAGTTTTAGAAACTTGAATGACCGAGTCAATGCGGCCAGTGCTTTTCGAGCATCGCTCTCACAAGCAAAGCTTTCTTTAGTAAATTTTTCAAGCAGTTTCTCTTCCTTTTGAACGGTTTTGCTCTTATTTTTCTCAAATGTTTTTGATTGGGCGTAATGGGCTTGATCACTTTTAACAACTAACCATTTTTGTGGGATACCCCCATACTCAGAGTGAATAAATACACCTTGATACCCAGCCTTTATTTCCTCTAATTCCAGTTGATTTGCTTTATTGCAAGCTTCATGTGCCAAAGTTAATGTCATAGGGACTCGAGAGACAAAATGCTTGCCTGCTTGATGGGTCATCACTATATTTTCACGTGTATAGAAAGCTGAATCAGCCACGATGCATTGAACATCAGCAGCCGCCTTTAGGGATTGAATAATTTTTTTGAGCGCTTCAGGAAAGAGAATTTTGTCAGTTTGATTACCACTTTTCGTTACCATTGAAATGGGGATCCCCGCCTGATTTTCACAAATCAAGAGATGGACAAGCTGAGGTAAATCCGGCCTATGATCTCGACTGTATCCATGAGTTAGATTAATGCTTTCAATATCTTCATGCATCTTTTTGTGATACCGAGTCCCGTGGCAATGAATGCTTGTGCTATCAAGATTGATAATCTTGGGAAGTAAATTCAGTTTTTCCAATGTCGTCAGCGCAATGGTTTCATAAAGCTGATTAAGCCCTGCAGAATGTAGCTCATCTAACAATCTAGAAATAGCGTCACGATTAAAATAGGAGGCCTTGATGTTTTTGCTTTTAAATAATCGATTAAGGGGGAGATTAGCGAGGTATTTTTGGATTTCATAAATAGGGGTACCACACCCCATATCAAGCCCATTTAACACCATTGCAAACGCGAGTTGGCCATAGGTGAGTTTATGCTTGCGCTTAGGCTTGGGCAATGAGGTATCTATGATTGAGATAAAAGAAATAGCGTGTAAAAAATTAGCTAGAAGGCCTAAGTGATCTAATTTATAAATATTGGGATTTGACATGATATTATCGCCTAAATGCGATAATAGATCAAAATTACACTGATCTGTCAATAGGTGATTGATTTTAAATTAAATATTTAGATATTTATCACAAAAAAACAGCCGATAGTTGATTTTTTAACCTAAAATAAAAGATTTCTTAATGCGCAATATGGGTAATACATTCAATTTTAAGAAATTTACTGAGTGATCAATTTGATATTGTGAATAATCTTTTATCTAATAAAAAAATTGATATTTTTTTAAATACTACAAATTATCATTTAACAGCTGATACATTTCAAGCACTCTGGTTAGAATCAGCATTTTCATCGGACCAATTAGGTGATGTAATTCAGCAGAATAAAAGTATGACTCAATTCTTTACTGAGTTTTATGCAAATTCCTCTGAAAGATTCGCAATTATTATTACTTTAGATAATCTTACAACCGGAGAGTTATACAGTAGTGCCTGGTTAATTCATAACGCTGATTATTTATTAGATAAAAAAATCCCTATTTTAGCTTATTTGTAAGCATCCGAGGAACGCATCTAGAGTAAGCCTATAAATTCACTAAAATAAGCATAGTTTCAAC
>NZ_JBHLXE010000065.1:0-532 GCF_042432445.1 Thorsellia kenyensis
CGAGTCAACCACAAAGTTAAAGTTGTCACTTGGCTCTGAGGTATTACCCGCTTTATCCGTCTCTGTCACCGTAATGTTTTGCGGCCCTTGTTTGAGGCTTAACGTGTAACTCCAACTACCATCAGCATTCACTGTCGCTAGACCGACTTTAACGCCATTATTATAAATGGTCACCACGCTGTCGCCTGATTCGGCCTGTCCTCTTAACACCGGCGTTTCATCATCAATGATACCGCCTCCCTGAACAGGACCTTGTTTATCACCCACACTGTCAGTCAGGCTTGGCATTAACGGTTTACTCGGTGCGCTACCATCGAAGTTAAAGATGTAATCACCGGTTGGTTCTGAATCTTGTCCTGCTGCATCTTTGGCTATAGCGGTTACTTTATACTCACCACTTTCTGACACTTCATTTTCAGGAATCGTGATAGACCACTTACCATCCGCACCTACTTTTTGCTCTGCTACCGGCTTACCATTCACTCGAAGTATAATGGTAACACCCGCTTCCGCACGACCACTCACAAGCAAG
>NZ_JBHLXE010000066.1:0-508 GCF_042432445.1 Thorsellia kenyensis
AAAGATAGGTGTCTTATCATTGGTGGTATCACCCGATTTAAGCTCAAATAAGCCCTCTGCACCACCTGGATTAGGGGAGACATTATCAAAGACGCTATCAAGCGTAAGCTCATCGGCAGGAGCAGTGCTTACCTCAGTATCTACCGTTAACTCAAATCCCGCTGCAGGAACAGATGCAGTCAAGTTACCTGCTTTATCTGCCGCTTTAAATTGGATGTTGTACGTGCCATCAACCAGCGCTAAGCTCTCTGGTAATTCAAAACTCCACGAACCATCTTCTTTGACAAAAACAGGCGGTGTTAATGATTGTAGCTCATTGTTAATGTAAAGCTTAATTTCTGCACCTTTCTCACCACGACCATTAAAGATAGGTGTCTTATCATTGGTGGTATCACCCGATTTAAGCTCAAATAAGCCCTCTGCACCGCCCGGATTAGGAGAGACATTATCAAAGACGCTATCAAGCGTAAGCTCATCGGCAGGAGCAGTGCTCACCTCAGTATCTACC
>NZ_JBHLXE010000067.1:0-868 GCF_042432445.1 Thorsellia kenyensis
TTTAAATTCATTTGAAAATTTTGGGTTAGCCATATTTTTAAATCTCCTATTATTTAATGATAGTGTGCTATAAAATTATTAACAACTATCCTAATTGATAGGGCTTTCAGCGAGGGGTGAAAGTGCATTTCCCACTGCAGCTACCCAATCTGATAAGGTGCTGAGTGAAAAATCCACGCCCATTGTTTTAAACAGCTGTCGCTGCCTATAAAGAGGCAAGTGGTAAATGAATTTTTTAGCAACAATCTCAGCAAGCAGGTTATCAGTTGGAATGCCTTTATCAATGATTTCTGCAGGCATAGGCGTTGCGACTAAAGTTTGACAGCAAGTGCAGGTGTACTTAATGCGCTTAGTACGAATGACAATAATTTTAGCAAGAATAAAATCAACTTTTTCAGAAATTGCTTCACCGATAGCCGTCATTTCACTAGAGCATGTTTTACAGGTTTTATCCTCTAAATCAATAATACGTTCTTCCCTTGGTAAATCGGGATTAATGATTTTACGACCACGTGATTTTTTTGGGGGAGTACTCGACTCAGCTTTTTCAGTCGCACCCTAGGAGGCGTCTGAAGGTGCTTCAGTAGAATCACATGAGTGAGTATTTTCAATAAAAGAAGCGAGTTCAGAGAACTCTTCCTCTGAAAATAGATTAAACTGCTTATCATTCACTTCACTTTTACGGGCAAATGTTCTCATCATCATTGCTTTGAGTTTTTCTTCAGCAAAGTTGTAGCGTTTGAATAAATCAACCACGAGCGCAATCCCTATCAATTAGGATAGTTGTTAATAATTTTATAGTACACTATCATTAAATAATAGGAGATTTAAAAATATGGCTAACCCAAAATTTTCAAATGAATTTAAA
>NZ_JBHLXE010000068.1:0-885 GCF_042432445.1 Thorsellia kenyensis
ATTAAAGATAGGCGTCTTATCATTGGTGGTATCACCTGATTTAAGCTCAAATAAGCCCTCTGCACCACCCGGATTAGGCAACACATTATCAAATACGCTATCAAGCGTGAGCTCATCTGCAGGATCAGTGCTGACCTCGGTATCAACCGTTAATTCAAAACCTTCCGCAGGAACAAATGCAGTCAAGTTACCCGCTTTATCTGTCGCTCTAAATTGGATGTTGTACGTACCATCAGCAAGCGCTAGGCTTTCTGGTAATTCAAATGTCCATTTGCCCTCTGCATCCACGAACACTTTATTCTCAAGCTCTACTAAATTGCCATTGATGTAAAGCTTGATTTCAACACCTTTTTCACCACGACCGTTGAAAATAGGCGTCTTATCATTGGTGGTATCACCTGATTTAAGCTCAAATAAGCCCTCTGCACCGCCCGGATTAGGCAACACATTATCAAATACGCTATCAAGCGTGAGCTCATCTGCAGGATCAGTGCTGACCTCTGTATCAACGATTAAGTCAAAGCTCGCATCAGGACTGAATGGGGTTTCATTACTCGCACTGTCTGTCGCAGTAAATTGAATTTGATACGTGCCATCAGTCAGTGCTAAGTTTTCAGGTAATTCAAATGTCCATTGACCATTTTCATCAACAAATACTGGCGGTGTCAATGCTTTGAATTCACCATTAATATACATCTTGATTTCTGCACCAGGCTCACCACGACCACTGAATGTTGGGCGTGTATCATTGGTGGTGTCGCCACTCTTAAGTAGGTACTCACCAATCGCACCTTCTGGATTCGGCTCAACGTCATCAACCACTGAATCAAGAATCAGTGGATAGTCTGGATTCAGTGCTGAGGTATCAACCACAAATCCCCAAAC
>NZ_JBHLXE010000069.1:0-16106 GCF_042432445.1 Thorsellia kenyensis
GTTGAAACTATGCTTATTTTAGTGAATTTATAGGCTTACTCTAGATGCGTTCCTCGGATGCTTACTAGAGTGAAGAGACGCCATAATCATATACGTCAACATTATCAAAGTTCATAATCACCATCCAAAAAGTCATAATTGATCATTTTTTTGGTAGCAATATCAATAACTTAAATTAAAATCGTGATAAAGTTCACGAAAATACTTTTTAATTAATCATTTTTTGAACAGCGGAATGTGGGTTTTGACAGATCACCTTTAAATGAAAATGGCAAATACACAGAATTATTTACAGGGTCTAAAAACTATCTTGACAAGTTCCGGTTGCTCGGATGCTTACTTTTAGACGCACTATTTGTGATTTCATCCTCAACCACATCTGTGGCATGTACAGGCGCTTCTTGAATTGAATGAATAGATTTAGCTGATAAAGCCTTTTTTACTTGATAGGGCCAACACCTAAATGAGCTAAAGTTAATATTATGCAAAGTCGCATAATCAGCCATTTTAAGCCCAGAGGCTGCGCGCGCTTCTAAATGCGCGATTTTTTCTTGTATTGTGTATTTTCTCATAAAGCATAATCCTCGATGGGTTGAAATTATGCTTAGTTTAGTGAATTTATAGGCTTATTCTAGATGCGTTGCTCGGATGCTTACTTTTATTCCCTAAAGAAAGCTGCTCAGTCAAGTGGTCTATGCTTGATAGTGTACTATAAAATTATTAACAACTATCCTAATTGATAGGGGTTACGAGAAATCTTAGCAGTGTTGCCCACTTGGAAATACAAAGATATAGACAAACTCTTACCGATCAAATCAATTCAAAAAACTGAGAATTAAAGAATCTCAGTCTCAATAATGCCTATTATACTTGACGAAATCGAATGAACGACATGTGTTTGTCGGATGCTTACTGGATAAGTAAAACCTCGCAATATTATACCGACGTATATGACCACCACCGTACTTTAGTGGAATATAAAAGCAAGAAGCAACTGTTTTATTGGCAAGGATTGAGGCTCGCAGGAGAAAGCGAGGCTTCGAAAACCGAGAACAGAAGGTGGTATGCTTATGAAGAAAATAGCTATGCACCATTGGCCCTGATTGACCATTGGCATGAAATAGATAAAGACGAAATCGTTTACTATCACACTCAGCTTAATGGTGCCCCCTATGCCTTATCAAGTGCGCAAGGCGAGCTCATCTTTGAAACAGAAGAGTATTTATGGGGAAATTATCGCCGCCCAGCAAAAAACCAAGTCACCTTACTTTACGGGCAACCACTGCGTTTTCAGGGGCAATATTTTGACCAAGAAACAGGATTGCACTACAATACCTTCAGGTACTATGACCCTGAAACAGGGCGCTTCACACAGCAAGACCCGATAGGCTTGGCTGGTGGCATAAATCTGTATGAATATACTCCTAATCCTTTACTGTGGATTGATCCGTTAGGATGGATGCCATGGTCTTCGAATCCTGACGGTATGGGACATCATCTTATACCTCGAAATAAGGCTAATAGCATAGGTTTAACTGAATTAGGGTCTGCACGCAATACACCTACATTTTTCCCAATTCCTTATGAGTCTGGTATGCATGAAGAGCTGCATAGAGCTATAAAGAATGATATAGGCAAAGTTCAGGGGCCTTGGGAAGATTCTGCGGAAAATCTTTTTGAAGCTACTGGAAGAAACTTGGATTCTGTATCACATATCCGTGGAGAATTGCGAATCCCAGCGACTGGAAAAGTAATTGCAAAAAATATAACGCCAAAAGAGGCACATGCTAAATTGATTAAGTGGTTCCGCAGCCATGACAACACTCGATTAAAATCATCAAATACCAGATGTACAAATAGAAGAGTAAATAAGATTCAATGAATCATCAGTTAGGGGGGAGGAAATGATAAAGCAATATAAATTGAGTGTTGATTTTAATGGGATAGTTATTTTTAATTATCCAAATATTTTGGAGTTGTTTGGGGGGAGAATTCAAAACGGACAAAATATTCTAAAGGATTTTACTTCATCAAATCTAGGTGAGGTTGCTTTAGATAAAGGCATAGCGTTACCAATTCTCGGATTAGATGATGGTGATTATTTAGTGCGATTTTATATTGATCAGCAACCAGAAAATAAAAATAGGAAAATCATTTTTAGTGATAAATATTTCTATTTAGATGTATCTGATAATTTATATGTCGCAGATATTATAATTTTTTGGGATTGGGATGATTATACGGGTTGGAATAAAATTGATATTCCTCAAGGTATTTATAAAATATGTCTAGAAGGAGTCCATTTATTGAATGATGAGGGTCAAGTATTAGAGCATAGTTACGATTTATTAATGACATCTGTTCCGACTATTGGAATAAGGAATCTTGAACCAAGATCTGATTCAAGATTATAGATCATTGTCACGTACATTTCTGTGAGAGGGTGTGAGTGAAATTCGGTATACTTTATATGGGGCAGTTATCGCCGACCAGCAAAAAACCAAGTCACTTTACTTTACGGTCAACCCCTGCGTTTTCAGGGGCAATATTTTGACCAAGAGACAGGATTGCACTATAATACTTTCAGATACTATGACCCTGAAACAGGGCGTTTCACCCAACAAGACCCGATAGGCTTGGCTGGTGGCATAAATCTGTATCAATATGGACCAAATCCTATAATTTGGATAGATCCATTAGGTTTGCAATATAACAAAAAAGATTGTACCTGGACAAATAAGCCTAATAAACCATGGAGAGATAAAATCATTGGTAAAGCTCAAAAAACAAAAACGGATGGCCATCAATTCGCAAGTTATAGGAGGGCTATTAATGCAGCAAAAGATGTAAATATTAAAACTGTTTATTTAGATCGTGGATATAACAAAGTATTAGTTAAAAAAACGATTTCTCCGAATAGGCGACCCGATGTATTAATTGAACATAAGTCAGGGCAACTAGATGCTATTGAAATTCAGTCAAAAACAGATGAGGTGAGAGTTCTTCGGGAAAGGAATCAGGTAGCTTTAGCCAGTTTTCCTGTGAATGGAACGCATCTTCCGGGAGATGTTGATGTATTTTCACCAACTACGAGATAACTAAAAATGAGACATGATATTTATTGTGATTCAGTAAGTTTTATGAAAGAAGACGGAAAAATTGATTTTTTAGAGTGGATAAAATATTTCGAATGCTTAATGGAGTCGCTTGATATTAAGTTGACTCACTATGGAATTAGTTATCCTGGGTCACGAGGAAAGTTGATGAAGTTCTCCTCTATACATAAAAAATTGCTAAACTTGATAAAGATTCGATTACATCAATTGGGCTACAATGTTCGAGTTCACAAGAAGCACCTGCGTACTATCCATTAGTTTATTGTTCTTTATCACACGACGATCGCAGAAAAAATGAGATGACATTGATGTTTGATAAAGATTTTATGTATTCTCGTCCGTTCAACTTTGAAAAAATAGCTACTGATATTGTTCATGAATTTAATTTTGATTACGGATACGGATTTAAAATGCAACATAAGTATGGACCATCTTGTTATATGTTTGGCGTCATTTATTCAAACGGAAAAAGAAGCTTCCGTTCGGATGAAGAAAGAAAAAGAATCTCTAACTGGATGTGGGGTTCTGAGAAGGTCTATAGTGGAAATATCAGAGATGTTTATGAGATGAATTTTTTATCTAAAGATTGTTTACTTCAACAAACAAAGGTTGGAGAATTAAAAACATGGATAGAAAGCAGTTCGAAGAATGGTAGCTTGAAAAAGATAAATGATAAAATTTTTTTATGGAATGTCGAATTACAGGAAATAGAACGGATAAGAACTTCGTTAATTTCGATACTTGTGTCTGAGATGGATTATACAAAAATGTAGCTTAGTATGTAAAAATTATAAATAACTAACAACTATCTTGACAAGTTCCGGTAAACTGATAGATTGGGTGGAAAAAGAAGGCATTCAATTGCTTTATATTGAACCTGGTAAACCAACTCAAAATGCTTACATAGAGCGTTTTAATAGAACTGTCCGAGAAGAATTATTAGATATGTTTTCATTCGATAGTCTTTATGAAGCACAGAACATTGCGACATAGTGGCTGTTGATGTACAATAACGAAAGATCAAATTCAGCAATAGGTAAAATACACCTAAAATTAAATTAACAAATTTTCTATTTTTAATTAGAGTTAAAAATGGAGGTATTACACTTGAACTAGCATAGTGCAAGTAACTAATAAAATGAATAAAATGCTAAAGGAAATGAAAAAATAAGCGTATGAAAAAAATATTTATCGTTTTATGTTTAATCTCTTTTTCTGTCTTTGCAAATATTTCAGAATTAGAAAAAAAAGCCAATCAAGGTGATGCAAACGCGCAATTTGGTCTCGGTGCTATATATTATTTCGGTATGGGAGTAAAACAAGATTATCAGAAAGCTAAGGAATATTATGAATTAGCGGCTAATCAAGGTAATGCAAATGCGCAATTGAGTCTCGGTGCTATATATTATTTAGGTGAGGGAGTAAAACAAGATTATGAGAAAGCTAAGGAATATTATGAATTAGCGGCTAATCAAGGTAATGCAAATGCGCAATTTGGTCTCGGTACTATATATTATTTAGGTGAGGGAGTAAAACAAGATTATGAGAAAGCTAAGGAATATTATGAATTAGCGGCTAATCAGGGTCATGTAAGAGCTCCAGTTGAGCTCGGTTTTATGTATAGTAATGGTCGGGGAGTAAGGCAAAATTATCAGAAAGCTAAGAAATATTATGGAATAGCATGTGATAATGGTTCACAGTTCGGTTGCGATAGATATAAAGAATTAAATGTAAAAGGACTTTAAAAACTAAAAAAAGATTAAAAGATTAAAAGATTAAAAGATTAAAAGATTAAAAGATTAAAAGAATCGTGTCGTTCCGGTAAAAACAGGTAAGAAAATAGTCTTTGCAAGATTTTTTAATTTTTAAATCTTTTTTTGTAGTTTTTTTTATTTCCTTTCCCACTTCTTTACCCTCACTTGTCTTCAATGGAAAAGCCAGAAGAATCCGTTGAACCTATTGCATTTTGTGCTATTTCAAGAAGTCATCCAAATCGACTAAAATATGCGGGTACTTATGATGATATTTGGAGAAGAACTAAATCACCATTTTTACCTGATGATTTTGATAATCGGTCTTTTCAGTGTGCCCCTCAAAATCAAATAATTGCTTATCCTATAGGTGGCGAATCAGTGGAATTGGTAAATCTTATTAAAGGATATCCTCTTGTTCAGTTTAAACTACCAAAATTAAATAAACTACCGTTAAGAATATTAAAAACTGATTATGAAGCGTTAGAGATTCAACCTGTAGTCGACACTCTGTATTTTGAACCTTATGAACAAAGGTTTAGTGTTGTGTGGAGATCATCCATCCCATTAAAACGTAATATACATGAAATTAAGCTTGTTGCGATTGGTTATATAGGAAAGAACTGGTGGCAAGAAAGGCGTTTAGGCATAAATTCCTGTTCAACGTGTCGTTCAATTGATTCAAATATCGACAAATCCAACTTATTAATTGATGTAATGGATTGAAGGAAATTTAAATGCTAAAGCTTTATATTCATAGTACAGGTATGTCAGGGGGAGATTAAACTTTTGCCAGCTTCATCAGCATTTAAAATCATCCCCTTGTTAAATTGAATATTACCGATTCTCTAAAATTAATATCAAATACTGATTTCATCATTTTCGCCGTCATAGGTGCTTCCTTCATAGGAGAGCCATTATCTGAGTGAATCACTAAGTAATTGGGTTAGATATTCTCTTTTGCATAAATATTTTGTATCAATAAAGAGGCATTCTCTGCACTTTCTGAGTCAAAGACTTGCCAACCCGTGATATATTTATCAAAGATATCAATGTACATATAAAGATAGAAGTATTGTCCTTTCACATTGGAATTCAAGTAAGTAATATCACAGCAATAGACTTGATTGCTCGCTGTTGCCACAAGCTCATTAGGTTTATTTGACGCTCTGGGTTTTCTCGTACTACCGCGATGAGTATTTTGTCCTGTTAATCTCATAAAACGATAGAATGTGGATTCTGATGCAATATAAATACCCTTATCATCCATGAGTCTCGGTACGATTTGAATAGGCGATAGGTGCTTATATTTTTCGCAATTCAGATAACGATTCAGCATGTGGTACTCAAATTCTGAGAGTTTATTTTTAGACTCAAAATCATAGATTTAAATGTTCTTTCAATCGCTTATCTACATTAAGACTTAGATCTTTATTCTTCCTCCATTTAAGGTAAGTTGCATAGGAAACGCCTATCACCTCACAGCATCTAAAAGGTCTGGCCCCATTTGATACTGCCTCAGTGATTAACTCTAATAATTTAATACGTGTTGATGTTTAGGTGAATTTTACTCTCCCGAAATCAACGCATTCTGGGGGCAAATCCGGACGGTGGTCAGAGCTATATCTATGCTTGACATTCAGCGCGGATATCATATTTTTTACGGCTTTGTCATACTTGGTACCATGAAGATGAATGCTAGTTGTCTCAATATGGACTGTGCTAGCAACCAAATTAAGATTTTTGAGTACTTTCATAGCAATAGTCTCATAGATTTCATCGATTCCAGCCTGGTAAACTCTATCGTACATACGCGCAAATGCACCACGCGTAAAGTATTCTGGTTTGAGGGTATCATCTTTAAAACAACTTAAATTGAATTTATTAATGATCGCTTATTTTGCAATGTAGGGTATAAAAGCTCACTTATTCATAAAAAGCATTTAATTATATAGCTATTTACAGCTAAATAATTACAGAAAATAAATATATAGAGAGCTTTGAATTTCTGTGTAATATTTAATCAATTATTGATTTTTTTTATTCTTTTGGTGGTATAGTAAATAAAATCAACAAGTTAGGATAAAAGCTCATTTGGAAAAATATTCAACCCAGCTTACAGTTCACCAATAATAGCATTAAACAACATAAAGCCTTTGAGGAATTTGATGCAATAAATGCACTCATTGATTGGGAGCAAATTATTAACATATTAAATGTGCTTATAGCGAATAAAACAAATCGTTTAGGCGCATCGTCTTATGCGCCTATCATGATGTTTAAAATTCTCTTATTACAGTCATGGCATAATTTGAGTGATGTTAAAATGGAGAATATGCTGGCACGAGATTTATTATTTCGTCAATTTGTTGGGTTGAATCTCAATGACTCGATTCCAGATCATTCGTTGATATGGCGTTTTAGAGAAAAACTTGAGAAAGCAAATTTAGTTAATATTCTATTTGATAACATCAATCAACAACTTGCGTAGCAATCGATAATCGTACAGAAAGGCTCGGTAAGCATCATAGATGCGACAGTGATAAAAGCGCTGAACAATAGGCCTAATATAAACAAAGCGGGTGCAAATATCCAAGATAAGGACGCGAGTTATAATGTTAAAACAGGCTCAGATGGCAAAATGAAAACGACCTATGGATTTAAAGGTCACATAGCCTGTGATGAAGATGGACTTATCACTAAGGCAGTCGTAACCACTGGAAAATCACATGATTCGCAGGTCTTTGAGGAATTACTGACAGGTCATGAAGTAGAGGTTTATGCGGATAGTGCTTATGCAAGCGAGAAAACTGAGCAACAACTAAAGTCGAAAGGTATTAAGAATAAAATATTAAAGCGGGCCTATCGTAATAAACCGTTAATAAAAGAAGATAAGGCATTCAATCGAGTCTGTAGTGGAATAAGAAGCCGAGTAGAAAGTATCTTTGGGCTAGGTAAAATGCATCTAGGGATGGGGCAAGCTAGATATAAAGGCCTAAAGAGAAATGCGCTAAGTTTTTCCATGCGTTGTCTGGTATTAAATCTCAAAAGAGCGACTACAATTAAAAAAGAATTAGAGCAATTACAGGCTAACTACGCATAAATTTTGGCTAAAAGGCTAAAAAAGGGGAAAAATGCTGACATATTTCGTTAAAAAGAAGAAAAATTGAATTATTTTCCAAAAAAAGCCCCAAAAAAAATTTTTTCAAAAATCTAATATAAAAATAACTTAGAAAATACATATAATGAGTAACGAGTTGATAAAATAAGGCCCAAAAGATCGTCAAGATCACCTCAAGCTTTATCTTAATGGAACAGGTAACCGACGAGTTAACGGCCGAAGTTGTTCTCTGTCATCCCATAGCCCGGGAAAGACTTCAAATTTTAAATCATCACGATTTATACCGGTATCAAAATAACGACATAGGCGATCGCTTAAAGCCTCATGACCCCACATGTTAGTTAATTCATATTTTTCTATTAACTCACGATCTTGTGGTAGAGACAGATCTTCTTGTATTACTGGAGCCCGTGTGACACTAACATTTCCATCAGGGCTTAGGTCAATGATTCTTCCGCCAAGAAAAGGGAAGCTAAATCTATCTCCTTTATAATGTTCCCCATCCATCGTCAGTGTATAAGTGTCTATCCAATATGGCTCATAAGGTTTATGACTTGGCACAACCGACTTTACCTTTATCTTTTCAGTAATCAAATATTTTTTTATCACGTTTCCAACAAAAAACCTGAATAATGGTTTTACTTGATTTAAATCTATACTTTCCCATACACCATCAGCATTCGATATATCGTAAAATCGCATTGCTGGACTGGTTAACATCTGGCCTATCGTATATAGGTTATCACGTAACTTAATATTAACTAGATCGCCAGTTTTCCAAATAATTCGCTTAGACATAGTTAGCACGTTCCTCCTGTTTGATTGCCACTCACTTTGTTATTTAGGTGTTCTTCCGCTGCATTAATATAACCTGTCCTGTTGGGATTCCATTGACCAACCATAAGTCTGTGTGTGTTCAATGTATTTGCCAAATACATCAAAAACCCGTGACCAGACTAATTCACCTGCTTTGTTTGTAACATCTAATGGGAGTCCATTAATTTCATTATGATAATAATAGAGCTCACTTGTTAAATAGTCCTCAGTTTGTAATGCGCAGGCAATCGGATGATATGCATCGGTTGGACTGTAAAAACAAGTCCGCTGTTTCACGCCTTTTCGTTCTTATAATAATCTAAGTCCATGCCAGATGAAATGGGTTTTCTTGATGTTCTCACTATCAACAACCAAAACGTTTTACGTATTTTAAACGAGATGCACTAGGTCGCCTAATCCATAAAATTTTAGATGATGTTTCCTACCAGTATAAATGGCATACCTTAGATAGATTAATCCGAATAGAGCAAACGCCAACGGCCCTTGGTGCAGAGCTCGGTTTATTATCCGACGTTATCGAATTTAAGTATGATAACTTAGGTCGAGTAACAGAAGAATTAACCCTATCAGGTAAGCAGAGCTATCAGTACGATGAGTTAGGTAATTTAAAACAACTTGAACTTTCTGATGGCAATCGCATTAATTGGTTGCACTATGGCTCAGGTCATACGCTAGCTGTGACCTATAACGGTAAAACTGTTTCCGATTTTGAGCGTGACGCACTGCATAGAGAGATATCGAGGACCCAAGGGGTATTAACTCAGCATCAATCGTATGACGTTAAGGGACGAAAAACATGGCAAAGCAGTATTAACAATAAAATTGCCAGTTCCTTGCAAAGACCCGAGGAGGGGCTGCTTTGGCGTCAATATGGGTACTCTGCGAGTGATGAGTTGATAGCCAGCAATGACGCATTGCGTGGTACATACTATTATGACTATTATGCAGAAGGACGTATAACTGGGGTATTTAATCAAAGGGCAGGTTATCAAGAGCAGCAGATGCATTATGACGCGGCCGATAATATCTTAAATCAAGCTATTGGTTATTGGGATGAACAACAGCGCAAAGTGGTGGAGCCTGTTCGTGATAACCGCTTGAAGGTCTACCAACGATTATTGAATCGATATGACGCATTTGGAAACCTGATTGAGCGTCACGCAAATGGTAAAATCACCTATTTAAGATATAATGCGTCTAATCAATTAATTGGGGTGAGATTTAGTCAGCGGAGTCAAACTGATGAAGTGAGTTATCACTATGATGCTTTAGGGCGACGAATCAAAAAAATAAATAGAATTGATAGTGAGAACATCAAAGAAACAAATTTCATCTGGCATGGACTTAGATTATTACAAGAACGAAAAGGCGTGAAACAGCGGACTTGGTTTTACAGTCCAACCGATGCATATCATCCGATTGCCTGCGCATTACAAACAGAGGGCTATTTAACGAGTGAGCTCTATTATTACCATAATGAAATTAATGGACTCCCATTAGATGTTACAAATGAAACAGGTGATTTAGTCTGGTCACGGGTTTTTGATGTATTTGGCAAATACATTGAACACACACCGACTTATTGCATGTATGGTCATTCAAAACCAATCACTCAGCAGTTTGAGCAACTTCTGAGACTTTAGGGGCAATACTTTGACGAAGAGACAAGGCTTCACTATAATACTTTCAGGTACTATGACCCAGAAATAGGGCGCTTCACCCAACAAGACCCGATAGGTCTGGCTGGTGGCATAAATCTGTATCAATATGCACCCAATCCATTAATCTGGGTGGATCCGTTGGGGTGGAAATATGAACCTGGATGCAGAAATTCTTCTGTCTCTTCAGGTAAAGACAAATCTAAAAAATCAACTCAAAATTTTTCTGAAAATAGACGAACTATTAATGCAAAAACCTCTCTGAGGAGAGGTTGAAATTTTTAGGTGATAATTATGTAAAAGTGGGTGATGGTAAATGGCGAAGTATTGATGGACAAAGGCAATTTCGTGTTAAACCCGATGATTATTCATTCAATGGGAATGGACATGGGATGGGAATGCCAAATATTCCAGGAAAACCTCATATTCATCTCGAATTCCTACAACCAACGAGTAGTGGTAATTTCTCAGTTATTAAAAATGTCCACATTCCTCTGGAATTAGGAGGTATTCCTTGATAATAAAAAAAAATTTAGGTGGTTTGCATTTTTATGTAAATAATGATGATGCTAATTCTCTATTATTTCTACTTGATAAGTTATTTAATGAAAACGAAAGAATTTTTTGTGTACTGGAAAGTGGTAATGATAAATCTTACTCCACTTTAGAAATTGGGCTATCTGATGATGACTATGATTATATCGAAATCGAACGTTCATTGATTAGTTTATACTTGTCATATGATTCTATTGCTTTGGCTATCAATAAACTAAAAAGATTTTTATCCGATGGATTTTTTATAACACCAGAATGGTGCGAGTGTGAAAATAATAAAAAGATGATCTCTATTTATTTTATGAATAAATAATTGTAACCATTCAGCTATTAAAAATCTAACCCTATAATTGTAGTGGCAGTAAGTGGAAAGACGTTGAAGTAACAAGTTTAATGGCTAATAAGGATAAACAATTAGCAAAAGAAATGCGGATTCGAGATAAAGGAGGAATGTGGGTGAGAAATAAGAATACTGGCAAATTAGTGGAAGTAGCGACGGCTGTCAAGCGACTTTTCCCTTTTTATCTAATAAATGTGTGTTTTTTTCATGTGTTAGATTGTGACTCTTAACTGGGTTTAAGATCACAATATTAATCCTATCCCAATTACGTGTATTACGCTCTTTCCAGCGTTCAGGATGCATCAAGAGTGCTGCTTGATACACGAGTTTCCTTAACTCAAGTAACCCTTTATCTTCTTGTCTATAACGCTGCCCTGGCGTGACATATTTAATGCCTTTATGTCTATGTACTTCATTGTACCAATAAACAAACCCTATTATTTAATGATAGTGTACTATAAAATTATTAACAACTATCCTAATTGATAGGGTTTACTATCACACTCAGCTTAATGGTGCCCCATATGCTTTATCAAGTGCGCAAGGCGAGCTCATTTTTGAAACAGAAGAATATTTATGGGGGAATTATCGTCGCCCTGCAAAAAACCAAGTCACTTTACTTTACGGTCAACCCTTGCGTTTTCAGGGGCAATATTTTGACCAAGAAACGGGATTGCATTACAATACCTTTAGGTACTATGATCCAGAAACAGGGCGCTTCACACAGCAAGACCCGATAGGACTTGCAGGTGGCATAAATCTGTATCAGTATGCTCCGAATCCACTGATGTGGGTGGATCCGTTGGGGCTGAATGCAGATTGTGCTTTTGGAAATAAGAGTAAGCCAAGAGAACCAAGGGCAGGTAAGGATATAGAAGTTGATGCTAATGGTATGGTAAAATCTCAGGCTAATGAGTTATTGCCGCAAGGTGCATCTACTACATTAAATCCTAATAATTCTCCTTTAAGCGGACATTATCATACAATTCCAGAAGGAAGTCAGTTACCTGAGGGGCTAGGTATTAAACTTGATGGTAAAGATGTTATTCCTGGTTCGCCACATGCTCCTGGTCATGCAACTATTTTTCCAACACAGGATATGTCAATGGATAAGTTTAAAGAATTGTTTAACTCAATTCCGTGGCAATATGGTGGTAAAAAATGAAAGATAAAATAACTTTTTCTAATGAGTGGATGAAATTAAAAGAGTCTGAAACGAAATTATTTTCTGCTAAATATTATTTCAGAAAGTCTATATTTTTTTTGAGCAATTATTACTAGCACTTGATACTTTATCGGAACAAGGTACGGCTATAAGGTTTATAAGAGATGATGATTTTAATGAACATGAACATGAACATGAACATGAACATGAACATGAACATGAACATGAACTTGAGGTTTTAGTTCCGATAATTATAGATATAGCGATAGATGGCAATTTAGATAACTTGCCTGTAGCTAAAGAAATACTTATAAAATATAAAGATAATAGGATAATTAGAGAAAAATTATCTGCTGTGTTTGGTGATTATCTTAATTCTTTTGATGACATTATATATAGAAGGTGTAGTGGTCAACTAATTTAGGACACTTTCTTAGAGCATCTCTTAGAGTAAATTGTTCGCCAAGTGGTTTTGATTTGGATTCGCTGATTTGCAACTCTCGGGCCGTTGCCCACTCGGTTGCTTCGCGTTTTGTTTTGAATGACTTAGATTCTCTTGTGCCATCAACTTTAATAAATGCACGGAATCCTCTTTCGGTTTTAGTAAAACTAGCCATAGTACCCTCAATAATTAAACTTGCCCTGAGGTGTGCCATTTGTGCGCCCTTAGGGTTTAAATATTATTAAATATATTGAAAATTATTGAAAGGGAGTTGGGTATAAGTTGCCGTTTTGATACTTAATTTTTAATTTATTGAAAGCATTTAAAAGTTAAGTGGTGCCTGTGGCCAGACTCGAACTGGCATACCCGAAGGCGGCTGATTTTGAATCAACTGCGTCTACCGATTTCGCCACACAGGCAACTACGCCATCTATTATAAGGAACTTAACCAATCTATCAACTAAAAAATGCTGACTTTGGGAAGTATAGGTACCGTTTGGCTATTTTTCAGCCTTTTAAGCGTATTTGAATGCACTTAAATAAATTTCCGAGTAAATCAGTAACAGAGTAGAGTGGGAATATCGAAATTTCATTGTTTGAAATTAAATAAACACCACTCTTACTTTATTAAGCTAATTAACTAGCCATTCTATTTCATTCAAATAAAAAATTAATAATGCTATTACTATAGCATTATTAAACTCAGTTATTATTCCCAACCTTTAATAACTGCTCCGTCAAAAATTTCATACGCTTTTTTATAAACTTCATCTGTTTGGTAAGCTTCCACAAACTGTTTTACTGCGGTGTCATTTTTATTATCTTCACGAGCGACAATAATATTTACGTAAACAGACTCTTTATCTTCCATGAACAGACCATCTTTAGCAGGAGTAAGGCCTGCAATGCTTGCTCCATTTGAATTTATTACTGATAAACCCACTGTGTCATCATCTAATGAACGCGCAAGAAGTGGTGCTTCAAGTTCAATTAAATTTAAATCTTTTGGATTTTCAGTCACATCTAATAATGTTGGATTTAATCCAGCGGCATCATCTACACTAATCAACCCCTGTTTTTCTAATAATAAAAGCGCACGACCAAGATTTGTTGCATCATTCGGCAGTGTCACTGTACTACCATTTTTAAGCTCATCTAATGATTTTATATTGTAAGAATAAGCCGCAAGTGGATAAACCAAGGAATTACCGACTGTGACTAATTTATATCCCCTAGTTTGTATTTGTTCATCTAAATAGGGCTGATGTTGAAACGCATTTAAATCAATATCACCATTATCCAGCGCTTCATTAGGAATAACGCCATCATTGAACTCAATCAATTCAACGTCTAAATTAAATTTTTCCTTGGCAATTTTTGCGGCGACTTCTGCAACTTCATATTCTTTACCTGCAAAGATCCCCACTTTTAATGTTTCAGCAAGAGTGGACATTGAGGCCATCAGAGTGAGAATGCAAAATGTTGATTTTAGATGTGTAAGTTTAAAACTCATTTGAACTCCTTTAGAATAGGACCTTAATTAATAATTAAGGTTTAATTTTAGTGGTATGCAGTGATTTTAAATGTGAGCGATTTCCCTATCTAATAATGGATACAAAAATATATCCATTAGAATTCATCCATCCTTAACTATTCCAAACATTACATTAACGCAAAATTTATTTTTACGCATCTGTTTTTTAGTTATTTATTGTATTAGGCTAAAATTATAATTTTAGCGTGAAGGTGTATAAAAGTTTGTGGCTAAGGAGGATGGAAAATATTAGTTGTTAGGTAAAACCATATTAAATATTAATAGGTTAAGCCTAAGAAGTTATGCTTTAAATTATTAAAGCATTAATTATTGGCTGATGATTTTATCAGATTGATTTATTGTTTATCATTAAATTTATCAGCGATAAAATAATCAACAGGGATTGGCGGCAATGGAGGTAGACCCCGTATTGTATCGGCTATCTTTTCAGCCATCATAATAGTGCAAGCATTTAAGTTGCCCGTTATAATTTCAGGCATTATAGAAGCATCTACCACCCTTAGGTTTTGAATTCCATGGAGTCTACCCTCTGCATCGACTACGCTCATTCTGTCATACTTCATTTTTATTTGAACTGGAAGGATGGTATACATTTTCTCCATGTTTAGAAATAAATTCATCTAATTGTTCATCAGTTTGAATTTTTATTTCTGGATAAATTTCTTTCTTTACCTACATAAGTCGCAAGGGCCGGTTGCGTAAAAATCTCCCTAGTAATTCTTATACCAGCTCGAAACTATTCCCAATCCTGCTGGTGAGAAATATAGTCAAATAAAATGCTTGAAGGGACACGAGGGTCTTTTGACTTTATTTTAATTTTTCCTCTGCTAGGCGAACACATCTATCCCATATGCACTTGAAAAGTTTTAAATTTTATAGAATTACTCCCGTTATAATTCACCGCTATAGGTAGAAAGTGGTATTGAATATTTGGCCATGGAAATTTTGTGTCAGTTTTAATAAATCTACCGGCTTCAAATTGATTGCTCGCGCTAATACCTTTGCCTCTAAATAGCCAATTCATTCCAATGAATAGTTTATTAAACCATTTAGTTGCCGGATAGATCGATACGGGTTGTTTACATTCATATTGCAAATACAATTCTAAATGATCTTCTAAGTTCTGCCCAATTCCAGCTAATTCATTTACAATGGCTATATCTAACTCCTGTAATAGTTATTTTGGACCAATTTCCGAACGTTGAAGAATTTCAGACTACGCAATTGCTCCTGCACTTAAGATTATTTCTAGAACGAGCTAAGTCTAAGTAACCTCTTGCCGTACTTGAACGTCGCCCTTTTTTAGTTACCGTCCTATCCATTGGTCTAAAACCTTCTTGTTGGTATCCATTTAAATCCTCAGTTTTTGGATAACCAGCCTGAACGGCGGCTTCAATCATGGCATGAAATAATATGTTATTGCCTTGCTTAGACGTAGTTACGCATACCGGACCTGAATCACCATGATAATTATTTCCTCCAATATCTCTAGATTCATTCTTCGTGGATTTGTATAATAAGTGCATAGCCGCTGTCAGTCGCATTGCATTAATTGAGGGTCGAAAA